>JAUXBV010000179.1 GCA_030619215.1 Fibrobacterota bacterium
ACTATACAAGGCTGAAAAGAAGATACAAACTGCATTGAAGGAAAATGATGAATTGATATCAATATTTGTAAAAAGTGTCGAAACAGCGCAAGGGAATATGTATAAGAGAAATCTAAAATAAATCACAAATCGATAGTCGTTAATCTTTGTTCTGAGATCATACAAATGAAAAAAGTATCCATTGTCATACCGCTGTATAACGAAGAGGAAAGCCTCCCTCACCTGATGAAGGCTATTGCCGGGGTTCTGGACGGGCAGGAACTTGAGTATAGAGTTCTATTCGTTGATGACGGAAGTATTGACAATTCATTCGATGTGTGTAAAAAGCTTTACGAAGAGTATCCCGGTAAAGTTCATGTGTATCGTTTCAGCAGGAATCATGGGAAGTCAGCGGCTCTCAATGCTGGAATCGGTAAAGCTGACGGCGACGTTATTATAACCATGGATGCTGACCTGCAGGATGATCCCCAGGCAATACCCGACATGCTCAAGCTTATTGACGAAGGGTGGGATATGGTTTCCGGCTGGAAAAAGAAACGGTACGACCCTGTCACAAAAACAATTCCATCGAAGTTTTTTAATTTTATTACATCTGCCATGTCAGGTTTGAAAATTCATGATTTTAACTGCGGCTTTAAGGCATACAGGGCGCAGGCTGTAAAAAGTATCGAAATATATGGGGAGAGGCACCGTTACCTTCCGGCACTGGTTTACTGGGAGGGTTACAAGGTAACTGAGATGGTGGTACCTCATCACAAAAGGAAATATGGAAAAACAAAATTCGGCATGAACCGTTTCTTCAACGGCTTCTTTGATTTACTTACGTTGCTTTTTCTAAGGAAGTACCTTGCCAATCCCCTTCATTTTTTCGGCATTCTCGGGATCATTTTCTGCCTGGCCGGCACGGTGGTACTCGGCTACTTTGGCGTGCAGTGGATAATCACCCGGCAGATGCGGATCCGTCCTCTTGTCCTTCTGTCACTGGGCTCTATCATAATGGGTATTCAGTTCTTTTCCATTGGCCTGGTGGGTGAGATGATCGCAAATACCCGGCGCAAGAAGACCTTTACTATTAGTGAAGAGATAGAATAGCCCATGAAGATATGCTTTATCGGTTCCGTATATCCCCGAAGCCATGAAGATTTAGAAGTTCCCTGGTTGCGCAAGACCGTTAACCTTCTCCGCGAGGCCGGGCACGAGATCGTTATCTATGTGCCTTCATTCCTCGGCTTAAAATCCCATGAGATTGACGGATGCAGAGTAAAGCGGTTCCGGTATTTTTTAGCCCCCTTTGAAACCCTTACCCATGATGAAGGTGCGCCGAATAAGATTCATAAGTTCCATTACAAAATAATTATGCTGTTTTATTTCTTTTTCGGCACCATCGGATTGATGCGGTTTCACCGCAAAGAGAAATTCGACGTCCTGCATGTGCACTGGCCGGCGCCTCATGCGTTGTTTGCTTTTCTTGCATCACTGGTTTGTAAGACTAAAATTGTTCTGAGTTTTTACACGGCAAGCCTCATGCTGGTAAAAAGGTTTCCTTTTGTAAAATATTTGCTGAGATTTTTTATCAAACGTGCAGCCGGCATTATTGCAATATCCACCTTTACAAAGAATCTTGTTAAAGATATTTACGATTGCCCTATAACAATAATACCGTACGGTACGACAATTTCCCCCAAAGACAAGCTGCCGGCTCTTGAGCCCAACCACAAAATACTCAGTGTCGGCAGGATTATTGAGAGAAAAGGATTTGCCTACCTTATCAATGCCATGCTAAAGGTTCTCGAAGAATGGCCGGATGCTGAGCTTACCATAGCGGGTGGCGGCCCGTTGCAGCAGAGACTTATTGATTTGAGTAAATATCTCAAGATAGACAAGCAGGTCAGCCTTCCGGGAAAAATTCCCCAGGAAACGCTTGAGAGCCTGTTTACAGAATGCAATATATTTGTGCTGCCTTCAATTGTTGACAGTAAGGGTGATACGAAGGGGCTGGGAGTTGTTCTTATAGAAGCAATGACCTATGGCAAGCCGGTTATCGGCACCGATATCGGCGGCATTACCGATATTATCATTCATAACAAAACAGGGCTGCTGGTCCCGCAGCGCGATCCTGATGCAATTGCGGAAGCTGTTTCCACTATTTTTTCCAACCAAGATGACACACAGAAGCTTGCCCAACAGGGGTATGCCCATGTTCAGTCAAATTTTTCCTGGGCCTCGGTTATCAGTAAGTTTAATGGGGTTTATGCTTCATTATGATTTCCTTCAGTATAGTATCAGAATTCAGCAATTTATCTTAATTCCTTAAGATGAAATCGCAAGTTAAAATCAATCGTCCTCGTCCTTCGTTCTCCTCCTCGTCCTCGGTTTTTTCTTTTTAACTGTAAAAAAAAACAAATCGAGGACGAAGGACGAGGAGGATAATAGAGTAAAAGAAACTTGCGATTTATAATTGTCAATTTTGCGTATTATACTGAGTTCTGAGCATTGTTTCCATACGGCTTGTGGTCCAAAAGCTTACTACTTTCAAAACAAATGATTACGTCATTTTGCTCATAGAAGATAGTTTCTGTTTTCAACCCCGTAGGTTGCATAACCAACAGGGTAAAAATCCGGGTAATCAGTTTCATCCCGTAGAATATTATTCAACGGGATAAATCATGAAGACTCGGCGAGCGCTCGCTTCCGCATAGCTTTAGCGGAGCGGAGAAAGCGAATAATCGGAGTAAGGTTTTTATATTTCACATATACTTCTATAATTGCTTGATATTCTTCTAATTGAATAGTATCTTTGAAATGGGGAGTATATGGTAAGGAATTTTAAGTCCCCAGATTCTTCAAGGAGGCAATACATGATTTACAAACGAATGGTAGGAATCTTATTTCTTTTAGCCTTATATAATTTTCTTTTTGCTGCGCCAATAACACTGACGGTAAATTCAGGAAAGGTTCTATTAAAAAATCCGGCTGACACAGAATGGAAAAGTTTTAACGCTTACGTACAAATTGAGACCGGTGACTCATTGACTATTGGTGACGCTGCTGGTGTAGAATGTACTCTTTTAGAATCGATAAAGCTTTTTCTTAAAGACTCCTGCACCATAGTTATTAATCATAATGAGAAAAAGGTTTCTATTGTTCTTATTAAGGGTCAGGTGTTTTTAAGGAAGGAAAAAGGGGTAGAAGATATAGCTGTTGAAGTAAGAGCCAAAAATTGTGTTTTTACACCAATTGGGACTGCCGCTGCGATAAAGATTACCAAAAAGGGAGATCCCAGTATTGCTGTATTGCAGGGGAAAATTCGCGTCACCAGTCCGGATGGCGCAGCAGTAGATGTTGGTGCTGGCAGCTATTGCACCTTCAATGTTGTAATCAATAAATTCAGCACGGTCAAGGAGCTGCCTCCCAATGCTGTTGCAGCTTTGGAGTCTTGGTCGGGAACGAAACTTGGGCAGCCTGCCTCATCTGCGGAAGAGGTCACACCCCAGCCTGAAGCAGAAGATGTCAGTGAAGATGTAGCAAAAACATTAGAGAAAATGGAAACTGAAGCTCCTGCTGATGAAGAAGCGAAACTTGAGCCGGTAAAAGAGCCTGAGCCAAAAGAGGAGAAGAAAGAAGCGGCGGAACCTGCCAAACCGGTAACTCCTCCTGAGCCTTTAAAAGAGGAAAAACCGGCTGAAGAAGCTGCTGAAAAAGAGGATAAGCCTGAAAAGGAGGAGAAGAAGGAAGAAGGGCCGCCAAAACCGGCATGGGAGCTCAGTGCTGCAATGGTTACTGTTGATCAGGAACAGTGGACGAGGATCGCGCTTGCAGTTGATGTTCCTATCTGGCGATTCGGGGTCTGTTTTGACCTTGAGCTCTTTTTGGATGCGCAGGGCAACTTTTCAAACAGGGGATGGGATTTCAGCAGTGGAAAAGACGCTGCCAACTCTCTGTCGCGCAAGATTCGGTATATACGGTTTAACCAATCGGGAGATCCCGTCTATATAAAGATCGGGGGACTTGACAATGTAACGTTCGGCTACGGTTTTATCGTTGACCGGTTTACCAATATGCTGAACTATCCCGGGGAAAAACTTTTTGGCGTTGAATTTGAGTTGAACGATATCGGCCCTATAGGGATATCTTTCCAGACGCTATTGCCGGATGCTAAAGACTTTGGCAATGACGGCGGCATCCTCGCAGGCCGCCTTGCATTCAAGCCGTTTAAGATGACGGAAAAACCGATTATAGGCGGGTTGTCAATTGGCGGAATGATTGCCACTGATTTGAATCAGTATGCTCCGGCGAGAGAATGGGATTATAAATTACATGGAGCAAGATGGGACAGGGATGAGGACGGAACCACGGATAGCACCTATCTTTTTGATATCTATGGAAGTGAGAGCTATTATTCAAGTTTGGTTCAGGATCATAAGAATAATGGTGATTACGATGCCGATGTTGCCCATAAGGATGAATGGGCAAAGGATGAAGAGGACAGGATTATAATTGTCGGCGGTGATATTGTTATTCCCATTATCAGCTCAAAACTCCTGAATCTTGATCTTTACGGGCAAAGTGGAGTAACTCTTGATGAAGAAGATGCTGATAAGATTTACAAAGGATGGGGAATAGGGGCTCCCGGTATAGGAGTAAAAGCAGGGCCGCTGTGGGCAAGAGTGGAATACCGGCATATCAGGGATAAGTTTACTCCCGGTTATTTCAATACCTATTACCTCAATGAGCGTATCAGAAGAACGCCGAATGTATATGTCAAGGAGGATTTACTGCCGTCCGTTAAATTGAACGGTGTATTTGGCATGTGCGGGTTGAATATCAAAAATTTTGTCATAGTCAGCGGGGCGTACCAGCGACTGGTTGGTGAAGATGATATTCTTGATCAGCGTGCGGAGTTCCAGGCCGGTCTGGGTGATGTCGTTTTGGAAAGAATACCGAAAATTAACAAGGTTGAAGCTTTTTACTATCAGACGGATATTGATAAAAGTAAGGATAAGCCGTTCTTCTACCAGTCACCGACAACGTACTGGGGATACCGCCTTGGATGTGAAGTTATTGCAGGGGCATTCATTGTCTGGGAAACCCGCTATGGCTGGGTGTGGAATGAGGATAGAACAGAGCTGGTTGATGATAAGATGGTAACGATTAAAGCAGGTATTGCTTTTTAAAAAATAATATTATTATTGAGTGTTTGAATTTCGAAATAGAATAAATAGCAGATGTCAAGTAACTCGCCGCTCCTGGAAAAGGCCCGCAACGAAAGTAAAAAGCAAGGCTTTCGAATACCTCGCCGTGGCAGGATACGCATCGTACTGCTGGTGGTACTTATCGGTGCCGGAGTATGGTGGTATGCAGCTCATAATGACGCTTCCGATAATAAAAAATCCAAAATTGCTGATAAAACAAAGGTGGAAAAGCAAAAAGCACCTGAGAAAGTATCAAAAAAAACCAGAAAAGCAACTGACAAAACAGTAAAAAAAGTATCCCTTATAGCCAGTCCAAAGAAAGAGGAGAAAAGGCTTAAGGTAAAACGCCCGAAAAAAATGATATTTGAAAATGTGTGCAAAATTCTTAACAGCTCTCCGCCGCGTTTAACCCTATCGAAGGATACCATTCATTTTAAAGATGGCGCTTATATTGTTCATTACAGTTTAGACACCGCCTTGCAGAGGTTGGGGAAGAAGTACTTTAAGCAGTATCATCCTAAATACGGCGCTGTTGCAATTATACAACCTTCCACAGGAAGGGTGCTTTCACTTGTTTCATACACACGTGAAGATGAGGTGAGTCTGGGGAGGAATCTGTACTGCCGCAGTTTTTTTCCCGCAGCTTCAATTTTTAAAACAATCGCAGCTGCTGCGGCTATTGAGAAAGCGGGATTACGGTTAACCAGCAAACTTAAAACTTATGGAGCCAACCACACACTCTACCATTCACAACTGAAGAAAGATTTGCAAAATTACAGGGAAATCACTTTTCAGGAGGCGTATGCCTATTCAATTAATCCGGTGTTTGGGAGGATCGGCCTGTATCTTGTAGGTGCAGACGGTCTTAATGAATATGCAGCAAAATTTGGCTTTAATGCAGAAATTCCCTTTGAGCTTAAGAATGAAAAACCGGTTTTTGTTTATCCGGACACCTCTTTTGCTGTAGCAGAAGTTGCGTGCGGGTTTAATAAAAGAACAACAATGTCTCCGCTGTTCGGCGCAATGATCGCCGGGGGCGTCTCGAATCGCGGGTATATTTTTGCCCCTACTCTCGTGGACAGTATCACTGATTTGGAGTCAAACAAAAAAGAATATACACGAAAGAGTGCATTATGGCGGATGCCGGTTCAGAAGGAGACAGCTACTGAATTGTCTTTACTAATGAGGAAGGTGGCCAAATACGGAACAGCGCGGAAATCATTTCGATATGTTAAACAGTCATTTCGTTTTAAAGAGATTGACTATGGAGGCAAAACAGGCAATGTTGACAAAGAACAGATAGGGAGGGTTGACTGGTTCATCGGTTTCTGCCGCCATAAAAGCGATAAGAGTCAGCATGTGGCTATTGGTGTTGTTACCGTTCATGATGAGTTCTGGACCGTGCATTCCAGCTTCCTGGGGGCGGAAATTATGAGAAAACATATCAGAAACATCCAGATAGCGAAAAAAGAAGCCGCTGAAAAAAAGGTCGCTTCTACAGTCGGAGCAGATAAGAGTATTTCTGATTCTGTGAAGGTTGCTGAAAGAATGTAATTTTCTTAGTGTGAAGCACTATCTACAGAAATGCGAAATTGTAATGAAAAAAATAATCATACCCTTATCAATAATTGCGATTATAATTATAGGGTGTATCCTCTTTTTGTCAAATGATGATGAGAAAATTAAGGCAACAGTTAAAAAAGGCAGGGAAGGTGTTGAAAAAGAGAACCTGTCCAAAATAATGTCCATTTTTTCTATTGAATACCGGGATCGGTATGGTTTGCCATACGGATC
>JAUXBV010000522.1 GCA_030619215.1 Fibrobacterota bacterium
ACAGAACGACATGGCTACGATCCGACTTCGCAAAAAATCGTTGGTGGCTGCCATTAATTACCGGCCTTTTTTATTCTCTCTGCCATGCGCCATTCAACCATGAAACACATCCTGTCTTTTTCTTTTTCCCCTTTTTATCATTTGTCATTTTCATTCCTCTGTTTTTTTTCTCTTTGGAAGAGCCTCTCAAGCGGGCTGTTCTCAAGACATACCTCTTTGGTATAACCGCATCATTAACTCAATTCTACTGGCTTGCCAATGTTACCCTGGAAGGATTATGGCACCTTATAATGCTTGCTCTTTTTGCGCTAACACTTTTCATTGCGCTATTGTATCTGCTCTATGGTATGCTTTTCAGGTTTGTTGTCAAACGATTTGGTACGCTCTATATACTTTTATTCCCCGTTGTATGGATTATTATCGAATATGCACGTACTCTTGGTGATATGTCATTTCCATGGGCGCTATTAGGATATTCACTGATGCCAATACTGCCCCTTGCGCAGTTTGCTTCTATTACTGGAGTATATGGATTATCATTTATTATCGTTTTAGGCAGCATTTTGCTTTACAGGTTAATAATTGCAATTTACAGGAATAATCTGGTAGGACTTAAAATGTTTCAACTGGGTATTTTTATTCTGTTTTTAATTATAGTGGCTGTATGGGGAGGGCTGCGCATTAAAAGCCATCGCAGTTTTAATAATACCCTGCGTGTATCGTTGGTTCAAAACAACATTGATCAGGGGAACTGGAATGCAAGGATTTCCTTGGATACTTCAATGGCTATTACGGAGCAGCTTGTTAATACTGCAGCTGAAAGTAATCCCGACCTCATTATTCTCCCGGAAAGTGGGATCTATTGTTACCTTGAAAGAAATAGAAGGACAAAAAGCAGGGTTCTTAACTGGTCGAAGTCGATTAAAATCCCTTTGATCTTCGGGACACTGCACTGGCAAAGGGAGCGTGATAACCCCTATTATAAATATAAGGTATATAATGCTGTTTTTTCTCTTGATATCGGGCAGGATAAGTTTGAGCATTATTACAAAATCAAATTGGTTCCTTTCAGTGAAGCTTTGCCGTTTGAAGGAGCTTTTCCAATATTAAGCAGAGTTAACCTAGGGGAATCCGATTTTCATCGCGGCACTGAAGAGAAGATACTAACCATTGGCGGGAAGTATCACACCGCACCTTTCACCTGCTATGAAATTATATACCCGCATTTTGTCAGACGCCGTGTGAATGCCGGTGCAAACCTGCTTGTCAATGTTACCAATGACGGCTGGTGGGGACGTTCAAACGGGCCGTTTCATCATGCTGCCATGGCCAGGATGCGCTCCATTGAGAATGGTGTATCTTTAGCACGGTGCGCAAATTCCGGTATAAGTATGCTCGTTGACCCTGTCGGGCGAATCATTGACAAAAAAGGTTTATACAAGAGAGCTGTATTAACAGGCAATATTCCCTATGATAGAATAGATACCTTTTATTGTAAATTTGGTGATTGGATAATACGAACAGCCTTAATAATTTTTATACTTGCAATAGCTAATTTGTATATTCAGAAATTTAAAAAGAAATTCAGCAGAAGGAATAATTTATGAGTTACGATATTGACATTAGTTTCCCCGGTGGTAAGAAGGTAGACGCTTACTTCAATGGATTCACCGTTCATACCGACCAGGCGGTACAGTATGGCGGAGAGGGGAGCACCCCTCAGCCTTTTGACCTGTTCTTCGCATCACTTGCGACCTGTGCCGGTTACTACGCGCTTCAGTTCTGCTTAAGCAGGGAAATAAAAACGGAAGGGCTTAAGGTACGATTAACCGCTGAGAATAATGAGTCTAAAAAACTATTGGACAGGATAAAAACATTTCTTACATTACCTGAAGGATTTCCGGAAAAGTATCGCAATGCAATAGTCAGGGCAGTGGATTTATGCACGGTCACGAAACATATACGGGCTGATTTGAATTTTTTTATTGAAGTTATTAATTAGTAAAATAACACTGGGTTTATTTATCCAGTTCTTCTCTCACTGCAATTCCCAGAGACTCAAAGGTGTAAGGTTTTTTTAAATATTTACCCGCCCCTAAATTCTGAGCCTTTTTAACACGATCAGTTTCAGAGAATCCGCTTGTAATAATTGCTTTCTGTGCGGGATTGGATTTGATTATCTTCCGGTAGGTTTCCAGACCATCTATTCCGTCTTCCATAATCATGTCCATTACCAGTAAATCAGCACTGTTTTTCTTAAGATGTTTAACAGCGTCTTCGCCACTTTTAACTGTTATAACTTTATACCCTAATTTTAAAAGCATTTTCTGTGCAATATTTCTCTGCTCCCTGTTATCATCAATAACAAGTATTTTTTCTCCTTTGCTTTGGTATTCTTCAATGGGGACAGGAATATTTGTAGGAATAATATTTTTTAAGGTCGTAGGAAAGTAAAGATCAAATCTTGTTCCTTTATTTTTAGCGCTTATGACATCTATATATCCATTATGATCTTTCATTGTTTTCCAGACTATTGCCAGGCCCAGACCTGTTCCGCTTCTATTCATTATTTTTTTAGTATAAAAAGGCTCAAATATTCTATCTAAATCTTTTGTTGGAATACCTTTTCCAGTGTCTGTAATACTCAATACAACATAATTATTTTCATTAATAGTTTCGTAACCTTTTAGCGGGCGGTTAATATATTCATTTTTTGTCAATATAGTTATTATCCCGCCTTTCGGCATCGCTTCTGCCGCATTTAAAACAAGATTCATAATTACTTTTGATAAGTGAATAGGGGAACCGGATATATTCATCAGGTTTTTACCTGTAGAGATTTCGAATGTAATATCCTTATGTGAACCGATTAATTTTTCATGCTCAAGACTGTTCAGGTATTCGGAAATGACATCATTGAGGCAAATGACTTCCAAAGGAGTGAAACCACCTTTTGATAGTAATAGTAAATCCTGTACTACTGCCGATGCTTTTAATCCGGATGTCCTAATGGCAAGGGCAAGCTCCCGAAGAGGGCTGTCCTGGGGAAGTTCGAGCAGTAACATATCAGGGCAACTGACAATACCAGCTAAAATATTATTGAGGTCATGGGCCACTCCCCCCGCCATTAATCCAATAGTTTCCATCTTTTCAGCTCTTTGTAATGCGTCTTCCGTTCGTTTTCTTTCCGTTATTTCATTTTGAAGTTGTTCGTTTGTTTTTATTAATTCATCAGAGCGTTTTATTACAAGCTCCTCAAGATTATTGCGATGCTTTTCCAGCTCCGTTTCTGCCTGTTTCCG
>JAUXBV010000159.1 GCA_030619215.1 Fibrobacterota bacterium
TACTCCCACCCTCTGTTGCTCCTGTTTTAAAATCATTTGTAAATTACTATTAGTTAACAATTTCATTTAAGAAAAATTACATTTATTATACCTTAATTAAAATAAGGGTAATCCTGGTCATCTGCAAAATCTGGGTCAAAATTAGGTATGTTTTTTAGCTACTTTCTCTTTCCCATGCTCTTTGTATTGATAATAAATGTATGCATGGGGGAAACCGCTGGTTTCGGGTTTTATATCATTCAATATAACGCCCAGTATATTTGCTGAAACCGCTTCGAGCCGCTCCTTGCTCAAACGTAAAGAGTTCCTTGGAACCTTGCCGACTTTGTAGACAAGAAATACTCCGTCAACCTTTTTAGACAATACGATCGAATCCGCGACAGGCAGGAGAGGCGGCGCATCAACAAGGATTACATCATAGTATTTTTTTAGATCTTTTAAAAGGATATCCATCTTCTGGGATGTTAGAAGCTCTACCGGGTTTGGCGGTTTCTGCCCGTAAGTAATCAGATTCAGGTTCTCAAGGCCGGGAACATTAAGAATATCATCCATTGACATTCCTCCAAGAACCAGGTCGGTAACCGACCTGACGCAGTCCTGCCATTTTGCTTTTTCTATGAGTACATCCGCTGTTCCGGGGCCTCTTTCCAGGCCGAAAAGGCGGAACATTGACGGACGGCGCAGGTTACACCCTATGAGTAGTACTTTTTTACCTTCCTGCGCCAGTGTAATTCCAAGATTCGCGGTTATGGTGCTTTTTCCTTCCTGCATTGTTGCCGAGGTAATAAGAACTGTTTTCACCTGTTTCTCATAAAACAGATATTCCATATTGGTACGCAATATTCTGAATGACTCCGAAGATGGGTCTTTGGGAAGCAGTTGCGTTACCAGTATCTTATTCGGTTTTACTGATGTAGACAATTGTTTTCTTTTATTATTTAATCCCCTTTTTTTACTCTTCGGTGTCTCATCCAGTATATGGGGAATAACAGCCAACACCGGAAGTTTAATTGTACGCTCAACCTCTTCTATGGTTCCAATAGAGGTATCGAGGACCTCTCTTAAAATTGAGAAAATAAGGCCTAGAATTATTCCAAAAAGAATACCTATAGAAGCGACTCTTGCGACATTTTTATTAACAGGGTTACCCGGGATTGTAGCGAGAGACATGATAGTTATATCATCAACAATTCCAGCCTCTGTTATCATGGCCTCCTGATGCTTCCTCGAAAGCAAATTATTGAGCTCCTCGTTTACTTCAAGGCGTCTTAACAGACGGGAATATTGCATCTGATTGCCTGGTATACTCCGTAACTCCCTCTCAACTTCCCGGTTTTCTTTAGTAAGCTTTTCCTTCTTGTCCGCAAGAATATCACGCTTCTTTTCGTATTCACCAAGAATTTGACCGGTGGTTTCCCTGATCCTTTTCTCTATCTCTTTATTCGCAGGATGATCCTTCCTGTAGAAACTTACCTGATCCGCCAATTGGATCTGTAATTGTAGAAGCCTCCTGTTTAATTGCTGTAATCCCGGATCCCTATCGGTAAACTCAGAAATCCAACCCATTCCAACAGAAATGGTATCGGGTTTAAGACTATCAGTTACATTGTCCTGGTTCACTCCGGTAAACTTCTTTACCAGGTCCTTCATAGTGTTAAACTTACGAAGCTTTTTTTCCTGCATTTGTATTATGGTGGTTGCTTCGTCTATCTGTTTAAAATCTTCCTGAATCTTCAGGGCCTTTTGGATAACGACCCTTGAATTTTCATTTATGGAAGGAATCTCCTGCTGCTCTTCAAATGAGCGCACCGAATACTCCGCGTCACTTAAATCTCTCTGACACCGATCCAATTGCCCTTCAATGAATTGTATCGTGCTTGTGGCATGAAGCTTTTTTCCATGTATACTGAAATCACGATAGGAAAGTGCAATAGCATTTGCCGCATCAGCCGATTTTTTCGGCTCATTCGATGTTGCTTCAATCTTTAAAATATTGGTGTTTCCTGTCACAGAGGTGCTGATTTTTGAACGAAGGGTATGTAATATACTAAGGATACGGTCATCAGAAGGATAGGTATCGCTTGGAATACTGTCCTCAATGAGCTTTAATCGTTTTGCAGCCCTTAATAGTACAGGAAAACTGGTTATAACTTTGGTCTCGGTTTCAATATTATCCCATGCGCCGTAATAGAGCATTGACTCCGTGCCAAGGCCCATCATACTGTTACGGTCAACTTTCACCGTTGCACTGGACTTAAACAAAGGGGCTTTAATTTTCACAAAGAAAACACTGAAGCATACAGAGAATATAACTGTAAAAATAACGATTTTGTAACGTTTCCTCAGGACTCTTTGTAAATCAGTGATATAAAATTCGTACTGTTCCAAAAAACAATCCTTGTATTTAATAAAAAGTTCTAACTATCACATACCATGGTAAAACTACATTAAGTACTGAAAAAACTTCCTTAAATCCTGTTATGAATCTACGCGGGACAAAGACAATATCCTTGTCCTTAAGAGCCATATTTTTATATATATTACCTGATTTCATTATGTCATATAAATCAATTGAATATATACTGACTATTTCTTTATTAGCTCTGATAATTTTTATCGAACGCCTGTATGCATTCGCTTCACATCCACCTGCGGATGAAATAGCATCAAGAAGCCTGTCTCCTGATTTGTATGGAATTGAACCGGAATTACTCACTTCTCCAAAAACATAAACCCTCGGTTCATATAATTTTTCAATGATCTGGATTTCGCAGTGAGGGGAAACCACCAGCTCCGAAAATTTTTCTTCAATCAATTTTTCCGCTTTTACAAGCGTTAATCCCTCCAATTTAATAGCCCCGATCGGCAGAATAAAAACAGAGCCGGTTTCATCTACTCGCTTTTGCTCGACTCTCGGTTCCTGGCTTACAGGCAGCTTCTCATAAATAGTCACCTGAATTCGATCTCCCCGCATGATAATTTCTGTCTGAAAACGGGCTTCGTCCGAAAGTGCTTCTTCTGTTTTCAGGTCCTCATCAACCAATTCAAGGAGGCCTTTTTTGTCAATTTCTATTTTATCGCTCTTCGGCACAGGCTGAGTTTCGCGCTTTGCACAGCCAATAACCATTATACTAAAAAGAAATAGAAATGAATAAACAGAAAAAATTATTCTACTATTTTTCATTGCTCTCCATAAAAAAAATTATGTTGTTTAATCTTCAAACCACATATTATATATCGACAATATGATAAAAATTATTTACGCATATATTATTATATGATAAAAGTTTATGAAATTCCATAAATAAATCCGCAAAAAATATGCCAAGAAGTTGAATTTTCTATTGCTTTTGTAAATCTACCTTTCTATTAAACATGCGATTTATTAAAAATACCCTGTATGTTGTAGTGGAAAATATAAACACCTCAACTTATTGGAACTATCTAGGAAAAAGAGGTCGTGGTTCTCACTTTAATAAACCATAGTATTGTATTATCTAATCAATAAAAAAAGAGAATATTACCTCTTTTAATTAGCATCTTTGGAAAAATATACCTGTTTTTGTCAATCTTATCTTCTTCTCTTGCCAAATTTACCTGTTTAGCAATATATTTGCAGATTCAACAACTTCCTTAACAGTAATACTTTCTATACATGATAAATAATCGCATTTGTTATTATTGCAAGGCCTGCAATTAAGGCTTTTATAAATAAGGATATAATTTTCCGGAGATGTATATGGCCTAAACAACTCCGGATATCCAGGGCCAAAAATTGCAACCTGCTTGATATTAAGCGCTGCTGCGATATGCATTGGAGCGCTGTCATTGGTTATAAGCAAATCGAGTTGACTGATGATATATACTAGATCGTTGAGCGTGAGTTTGCCCGCCAGGTTAATGGCATCATGGTTCATTGTATCTTGAATATGCTGACTAATGCTCATTTCACCGGGACCGCCAAGAAGAATAATACGGGCATTACACTGTTCAACAAGGCGATCAGCGATATCTGCAAGGCGGTCTGGGTGCAATCGTTTCTTTGGCTGGTCACTTCCGGGATTAATAGCAACAGTTGGCGAATGTTGATTAATCGATTTTTCATTAAACAGGTATCCCCATTTTTCTTTGCTTGTTAAATTATAATAAACCTCAATACCTTTACTGTCCGGCTTACCCCCAGCTAATAGGGCAACATCTAAAAAAGATTCAACATAGTGCCTGTTTCGGAAGTTATCAGCAGGTACCTTTTTATTAACAAACAGCCCAAATCCTTTGTAATCATGAGCTATTTTAACCGGTGCTCTGAGGAGAGAAAAGAGAAGTCCCATCTGAAAAGCACCTCTTGCCGTTGCAACAGGATGAAGATTTATTATCATGGCATATTCAATTTTTCTAAGTTGCAGTGCAATTTTGAGCATATCAAATAAAACTGATTTTCTGCTTCGTAATTCCCGTATCGGGAATTCCCATAGTTGGTCAATATAGGTATATTGACGCGCGAGAGGAGCGGCATCAGTGCTGGTAAGAAGATGTATTTCCGAATCAGGGAATCCGTTTCGAATGGCCCGAAAACTCTTTGAGGCAAGGATAAGGTCTCCAATTCCTGCAATTAAGACAATTAAAACCGGCATGTTTCAATATATCTTTCCCTGGTTAATACTTTTATTTATGGTATCTTATTTAAACGTTTTTTTGCATATACCAAGCTTTATAGATATTAAAAACTGCAGAAGGAATCCAATGGGAATCACAATAAATCGATAGGGATCGTTAAACGAAAGTCGGATTTTCCTGTTTTCTCTTTTGACATACTCTACTGCACCGATGATTTGATCAGAAGCAATCTTTGAAATAGAAAAAGGGCATCCATCTCCATGAACCAATATCTCCCATTTGTCATTAGCTTTTTTTCTACTCCATATTATACGATGTATTATAAGCTGCTCTCCCGAAAAAAAAGCGACAACCTTACCCGGCGAAGGTATAAAAGACTTCCGACTGATTGAGACTGTATCACCATCATTGATAAAAGGCCACATGCTTGTTCCACCAACAATAACTTCACAGCGATTATATTTCTTTAAAATTTCCAGAAGCATTTTTTTATGGGTTATTTTCATAACACCAATACTCTCAGTGAACTCTGTGGTTAACTGCTTGATTTAATTTATTATATAATCAATCCCATTAAAGTTAAAGCATAAGAAAAAAAATCAGACAACATCCCAAAAGGAGCTGTCTTTTTTAAAATGCAGTTCATAGGCAGGAACAGAGTTGACAAGGGTGATCGCTGTTTGCATAAGCGTCTCCGTATCATATAATTCATTGCTAAACAGGCAACAGCATCGAAGAAGCCGGGTTAAAGCATTTCTACGGGTTATGGTAGTTTTATAACACTTTCGGCTTTTCTTCAGAAAATAAACTGCTTGTAATGAAGTTGATCTATTATAAGCCGGGCCTTTACGCATCTCTCCCCAGAAAGGCGTCCCATATACTTTAGCAATACCATCATTCCCTATTCTCAAGGCAACAATTTCATCATTGAGAACAGTCCCGATACTTGAAGATAATTTTGCAACGGTTGTCTTTCCACTTCCGGATGGTCCTAAAAAAAGGTGCGCTCTTCTACCTTTTACGATCCCGGTCGCGTGAAGAAGGAGACCTCTATTCGCGGTTAAAAGTGTAGAATACAATACTCTGAGGCACGCATCAAAAGAGTAAATTGAGCGTCGCATATATATTTCACCGCATTCATTATTAAATGTACAGACAAAATCAGACCTGCATATATTCAATGCGTTGTTATCAATTTGTTCGATAATTACATCTTTATTGTCAAGGGAAAATTTAGATGAAAAGAAGCAGTGTAATGTTAAAAGAGGCCGCGCATCTTTTTGTATAAAGCCGTGATATCTTCTCCTGATACGGGATACCATCTCCTTTGATTGGATCTCAAATCCTACAGGCAGGCTTCCAATGGATAACACTATTAACATTTTACAAATACCCTCCCTGCGTATTTAATGATATCCCATATACGATTACCAGCTAACTCCGGATATGAGAGCTTGCCATACATCTGCTGAAGTACCTGTTTCGGAGGCATTACTATGGCACCCAGGTAATCCATACATTTGCCCAAAGAAGGGCAAAGAAAGGCAAGTGCAACCTGGCCGGCACCAGGTCTGTCAAGCTGCGATGCCACTTTCAAAATCCTCTTTGTGAAAGGTGACAAATGGTAATTTGTATTATTATAAACACCTGAAGGCAGTATTCCCCTATTTACCAAATACTCAAATACCAAACATTTTAAAACATATTCCTGCCTATTGTCCGCTTCCGAAGTAAAGCTCCCTGCATTATACAGCATTAAAAGGTCAAGGAGCCATATCTTTTTATAAAATGTATGTTTAACTCCATGGAATGCGCAATGAAGAGCCAGGTGTTCCGGGCACAACACAAAGAATCCCTGTATAAGCTTGCTTGGTATTGTAGTGACATTTTTTTCAGGAATTATATATTCTCGTTGGCTGAAACGATCGGTTCCCCATAAACCCTCGTGAAGGTCGATCATTATCTGTTTATATTCCAGAACATTTTTATAATCACGAAACTGTTTAAAGCCATATTCAAGAAATATCCTACGAACTGCATCAATATTACCGTCAGGAAGGAAAAGGTCGATATCACCCATTGACCGGCACCGGGGTTCCTGATATATTGTTTCAGTGAGGGCTAACCCCTGAATAAGTACAACCCTGCCCGTATTGCTCAATGCTGGCTGCAGTTCATTGAGAATCTGAATTGAGATATCTTTATAAATTAACGCATTCTCATAGTGTTTACGGAAAAACCGGATAATACTCTCCGGAATTATATCCTTTACATGATCGAATTTTGGATAATAAAGTGAAGCAGTACCTTCATTAACTGCATGAATACAAACCTTCTGCCAGTCAATACCATTAACCTGTGATTTATCAAAGGATTGATCAGAGGCTAAAATTGTTATATGATCATTAAACATGGAGTTTATTGAAAGCCACGTGGATAATTATCACTTCAATGAACAGGCCTTGAGGTTACGAAAATCGTACACCCGTACCCTCCGTACACTCATCTTTTTTAATCCGGCTTATTGTAACTTCTTAATCTTATCCGGGGTCAAATACAGAGTGCTATAAACAAGTCCTGTTATATAAAGATTGTTCTCTTCCGACAGGTTTATTACTCTTTGGTCTGATGTTTCATGCAAATCATCTTCACCAATAATCTGTACAATAGGCCGCATGGGAGACCCTTCTATGGCGTCAACCACAACAGCAATGTTTTTATTATTTAGTTGCACCAGGCTGCCAACAGGA
>JAUXBV010000306.1 GCA_030619215.1 Fibrobacterota bacterium
CTTACAAATTTATTTGTTAGTACTCATTATCTCTCTTAAAAGAGACTCAATATTATGACATTGCGTATTTTCTTAACATGGGTATAATAATCGTTTTCGGTTAATGAATATATAATTGACAAACAGATTTATTATTTAAAGATATTCTGAATATGGTATGTTACTAAAAATCCTCGGCAGCGGCACATGTGTCATTTCACTAAAAAGAAGCTCTCCGGCTAATTATTTAAAAATAGGGGAGAAGCAGATCCTTGTTGATTGCGGGCCCGGAACTTTATTGCAGCTGGAAAAGGCAGGGCTCCCTTATAAAGATATTGACATGGTCTTTATTACCCATTTCCACATTGACCATATCTCTGACCTGGATGCTTTGATCTGGGTGTATAAATGGGAAGGATTAAAAAGATGCAAAGATTTGGTGGTTGTAGGACCAGTTGGGTTTAAGAAGTTTTATGAAACTTATATTAAGCCTCTTGTATGGGCTACTCCAGCAGAAAGTTTTGATGTTGTTATAAAAGAGATCAGTGATAAAATGGAGTTTAAAAATTTTACCGTTGAATGTTGTAAAACAGAACATGCTGATGAAAGCATAGCATATAAATTTACAGAAAAAGAAAAGTCTTTAGTTATTTCCGGAGACACTGATTTTAGTGAAGATTTAGTTGAGTTTGCAAAAGGAAGTAACGTATTAATGCTGGAATGCTCTTTTGAGAACAGTATGAAAGTTAACGGTCATTTAACGCCGAAAGAATGCGGTGATATTGCGAAGAGAGCAGGTGTTGGTAAACTTATTCTCACCCATCTGTATCCTGCATCTCCGGAGATTATCAGGTTGAATGAGGCAAAAGAGATATTTGTAAATACAACTCTTGCTAAGGATTTGATGGAGGTAGAGATTGGTAATCAGTAGTCGGTAATTAGTGATCACTTATTAGAAAAAAAACAAAGCCGGTATAAGAATTTTTTAAATAAATAAGTAAATTTCTTCATAATTTAGTATTATATTAATAGTGTAATTCCCCTCCAAAAAAATGCATTTGCGTGCCTAAGTGATGGTATTGCATAAAGAGGCATATTTATTTACAAGAATCAAATTTCCTTAGGTATATAAATCAGGAGGGGCTTTATGAAAAAAAACTTATTAATAGCTTTCGTTTTTCTTTGTATTTCAACATTATATGCAGATATTTCCGTATCAATCCCGCAATCGGAAACTGTAGTTAAAAAAGTCGATGGATATGCAGAATTCAGTGGTAATGAGCTCTGCTGTGAACCGGGTTGTCCCTTGCTTCCCTCTAAAAGTTATACATTTCTTATCCCACCTGACGCAGATCTTTCAACGGTTTCATTTCATATTCAGGGTATGAATGAAACGGTGCTTGGGGAGAGCTATAGAGTAAAACCCGCTTCACCGCCTTATTCAATTAACGGGCCTGTCTGGCCGGAAAACAGGAATATTGTTGAAGGGAAAGATGTTGATGTTTACTCAAGCAATACATATTATCCGGATAATTATATACAGGATGTGTCAGTGGGAATGATGCGCTGTTATAAGATTGTTAAGGTGAGAGTGTTTTTTTGTAAATACAATCCTGTTTCCGGAAAATTGAAATGTATAACAGGTGGGAATCTTGTACTGGATGTGACAAGGGAATCTTTTGAAAAAGATATCGAATCTCAAGTCCCTGTTAAATTTAAAAAATTGGCAAAAAAACTGGTAATAAACTATGATGAGATGGCATATACCTATAATTCAGTTTATTCGTTTACTAAAAATTCTAAATACATTATTATGACCAGTTCTTCAATTCAATCTACATCAACAAAGCTTGAGGATCTTAAAAATTCAAAAATAAACCAGGGTTTTGATGTGCAGATACTCACAGAATCTGATTGGGGAGGTGGAACGGGAGATGCAGCCGCTGATAATATGAGGGAATGGCTTCAGGATAACTACGTACAAATGGGTATTGAATATGTACTGCTTATTGGTGATCCGAGCTCGAGTAGTAGTGTCCCTATGAAATATTCTTCTTCACGGAATACAGATTTTTACTATTCCGAGTTAACAGGGCCGTGGGAAGAGGATATCCTGGCTGAAGTATCCGCATCAAGAATACCAGTTTATAATAATGATATGACTACTCTTGATGAAATCTTAGAAAAAGTAATTACCTATGAAAATACACCGCAGGGAGATATAGGTTGGCGAAATTTCTGTTTTATCGCTGAAAAACCGTATGATGATCAAACCCCGGGCTCTCCTTTGTTTGAAGAAATAAGGGAAAAATTTCTTGATCCAAATGGATGGGATAATTACCGGATCTATGATGATAATAATGGCGATCCTGATGAGAATAACTGTAATACCACTGCTGTTAAAGATGCATGGAATGAACTTACGTTTGGATTGATGCTGTGGATGACGCATGGCAATTCTACAGGCGCTTCTTCTATTATGTCATCTTCTACTATGCAAACGTTTAGTGATGATTATCCTTCAATAGTATTCATGGGAAGCTGTTCGAATGCATCAATCTCAACGAGCAATAATCTAACCTATATAGCGCTAAAACATGCTTCAATCGGAGCGATTGGAGGTACAGGCGTTACGTGGTATGGCGATGCACAGGTTGATAATTTTGAAGGCACAAGCACAACGCAGGGAATGCTGTATCACTTTGCTGAAGGTATTGCGGATTCGCTTGGTGCAGGTGATGCACTTAATTTTGCAATAGGCAAATGCAGTGATAAAAAATGGTGGTGCAACATACTGGGTTATGTTTTATATGGATGCCCTGATGTCGGTATATTTACAGCAGAGCAGGGAACTGGTATTCAAGATATACCAGAAGACCCGGTTAATGGTGCAGCTTCTGAACGTCTTGTAGCAGTTACAACAAAAGGGAATAAGGTTAATTTCTTTTTTACAGCAAGGAGTGGTGATTTATCTACCAAGCTTAACGTATATGACATGCAAGGTAAAACAGTGTATAATAGAATAGAGAGCAAATACTTAAATGACTCGTATAAATTTAATAAATTATGTACCTGGAATTTAAATCAGAATGGCTCTGTTTCCAGTGGTGTTTATATTGCAGTGCTAAAGTTGAAGGACTATGTAACAGGTAATGAGTCGTTGATTAAAAATAGAGTTGTTATTAATAAACGATAGAACCATATTGCTCTTTCTTTTCTGAGGCTATAATATTTGCCTTCCATAATGTGCCCTAGAATTAATCAAAAGTCAATATTTCCCCCTCTCCCTGTGGGAGAGCTGCTGTGCGATAGCACATGGTGCACCACTTAGGTGGCACTTCGCTGATTTATCAGTACAAGCTTGTCCGGAATCTAACTGTCGAAATTAACTTAAAAACAGCAGTTAGATTCTGACTTTCGCCAGAAAGAGTGCTGTTTTTCTTTATATACCGAATATACCGACATATACCGACTTTTGAGACAAGCTCGACTTCCCCCTCCCAAAACACTAATAAAATGCTTTTATCTTCTCTCAACCCCTTGTTCAAAATTCTGGCATTTAGTATTATTATTATTCTTTATTTTAAAATTTGTTAAAAATTTAGCGATATTATGGGCAAATTTTTAATTATTGGGTCTGGAATAAGTGGTTGCACTGCGGGATGGGAGCTTGCGCAACTGGGGCACACTGTAACTATAGTAGAATCAGGCCCGGGCATTGGCGGTAAAGTTCTCACCTATTGCTGCAAAGCAACGGATGAATGCAGCAGATGCGGCGTCTGTATTGCACATACTACCATATATGACGCTTTACATCATAAAAACGTGGATATTGTACCCGGCGCGGTTATTGACAGTTTCAACAATGATGGAGAGAAGATATCCGCTCAAATTAAATATTCCAATCCAAGAATATCGTACGGGAAGTGCACTGCATGTGACGCCTGTGTTCAGGCATGCCCCGCTCAGTGCATTACCAAATATAATCGTGGTGAATTGACGGAATATGTTGTAGACTATTCAAAATGCTTGCTGCATAATGGCGAGAAATGCGATAAGTGTGTTGTTGCATGTAAAGCTTCTGCAATTACTGCTGACAAAGCAGAAGCCGGGATTAAGGTCTCAGCAGATGGACTATTGGTGGCAACCGGACACGAGCCATTCGATGCATCAAAGAAGCCGCGTTTTAGTTACACTCGTTTTGAAAATGTACTCTCAGGTAAAGAGGCTGAAGAGATACTGTCACGACAGACTTTTCTTACCAATCCTTCGGAGGATGTTGCCTTTATACAGTGTGTCGGCTCAAGGGATCCTCAGATCGGCAGAAACTACTGCTCAAGCGTTTGTTGCGCATACGCATTGAGGATAGCGCGGATGATTAAATATAGGAATAAGGAATCAAAGATAACTATTTATTATATAGATATACAGAATTTTGATAAAGCCTTTTCAACCTTACGAAAAAGCATGGTTGAAAGCGGTATCAATTTTGTAAGAGGGATACCTTTCAATATTGAAAAAAGCGGTAACGGCAAATTGAAGCTTAGCATTGAAGATCCTCTGGGAGAAAAGAGTTACGCAGAGCATGATACCGTCGTATTATCAGTGGGTATGGGGCCAAACTCTGATTCAGAATCTGTGGTAACTCTTTTGGGTCTTAAACAAGATGAGTTTGGATTTTACCAGTCAGACATGTCTAATGTATTTGTTACTGGAACGTGTAAAGAGCCACAGGGAATAAATGATTCTATTGCTGCTGCAAAGTCTGTAGCGTTGGATATGGGAAATGTTGGAAAATGAGTAGCAAAGATAACAAATTTGAAACTAAGAAAGTTGAGCTGCAACAGAGCGTTCTGGTTGTGGGAGGCGGTATTGCCGGTATTCATGCAGCAAAGGAAATCAGTAATTGTGGGTACAAAACAACTCTGGTAGAGCAGTCAGATAAAATCGGTGGACAAATTGCACATTTTCAGGAATATAGTGTCGATTATGAGAAAATGCTTTCCGGAGTAGATATTTTAACCAAGTCGTCACTTAAAGAATTATCAGGAAATATTGGTTCATTTAATGCAAGAATTCTAACACCTGACAAAGAAAAAACAGTCAAATATGGAGCTGTAGTAGTTTCCACAGGGAATATAAAAGAGTGCGACGGAAGTGTATTTGATGAAGAAAAAATAGTGAGTATTTATGATCTGGTTAATATTATAACGAGATATCCTACAAAAGATCAGAGGCGTCCTGTA
>JAUXBV010000354.1 GCA_030619215.1 Fibrobacterota bacterium
TATAGTTTATTTAAGGGTATTAGAATAATATGCTGTTATACAATAAACACTTCAACCGGAACCATTGTTATTAACCGAGCTCCGGTATCAGTTACTAAAAATACACTTTCTATCCCCGCTGCAAACTCATTTTGAAAAACAAATTTTGGCTCCAGTGCAAAGGTCATTCCCGGCTCAAGTGGATCCTGTTTCCCTTTGGCAATAAACGGCGGCTCCGACATTTCAAGGCCGACGCCATGCGCCACAAAGGTTACTTTATATCCTTTCGGGCCAAGGTATTGTTCTTCGTATCCCAGGGATTTTGCCATGTTAACCGAGTAACTGAATAATTCGCCAAGAGTGACGCCTGGTTTTGCTTTTTCAATTACACTGTTGTGTATTTCAATGGCAGCCATGCTTGATTTCAGGGCTATTTGGGGCATTGAGCCAATGGCAAACATTCTTGTTTCATCAACATGGTAGCCGTTGAGAATTGAGCCGAAGTCAACCATAACAGGTTCGTTGGCCTGAATGGCTTTATTTCCCGCACCGCAGGGAAAGGCAATGGAAGTACCTTCTCCGCTTGCTGGGGCGTCAAGCATGCCCACCATGCCGCCGCTCTTGCCGCTGAGTATATGCCAGGGATATCCCTCCGCCTGAAAGTGCCTGAATCGCAGAAGCCCGCCATGCCCGTGTTTTCGCGCAAATGTCTCACACATTCCTGCAAACTCGATTTCAGTGAGGCCGGGGCAAAGGATCTCTTTCATATACTCGAAATTTTTACGGGATAATTCAGCGGTTTTTTCCATCTGCTCTATTTCCCAGGATGATTTTCTTATTCTCAATTTGAAAATGAGGGGAGAGGCGTCAACACATTTACACGTATTAAAAAGCTTTTGATAAAAATCGAATTCTTTTACAGGAAGGACATCATACTCAAAGCCGATAGTTTCCGGTAGCTTTTCGTATTTATCAATAATTCTGTCCGGAACCTCCTTTATGGACTGTATTTCGATGATATCGCTTATAGTTGATTCCTCTTTGGCACGTGGGAAATATTTTTTTATCAGCAGTAAAGGTTCTTTTTCCGCAGGTATATAAAGAAATCCTGACTGAGCAGTGCCGGAGAAATAATAGAGATCCATTCTCTGAACGATAAGGATTCCGCCTATCCCGCTACTCTGCAGCTCTTTTTGAATTTTTTCTATACGATTTTTAATTTCAGATTGTGGTACTTTAAATTTATCCATTTATGTTTCTTTACCAAGATTGATGGCTTTACAGTTTTTAAATCCTTTTTTTATTTTTATTATTTTAACCAAAATTTGTTCTCTGTGCCTCTGTGTCTCTGTGGCTAAATATTTTTTATTTCGTTTTACGGATTTGAAAAAGCTCGGCAATATGACAGACAGGGGTTTTAATATTATGGCGGGATAGTGCGTCACGGATTTGTATTACACAACCGGGGCATGCGGTGACAACAATATCCGCTCCGGTTGCCTTGATACCTTCAACCTTGCGATCCGCAATTTTCTTTGAAACATCATAATGGGTAATGGTATAGGAGCCTCCCATTCCGCAGCACTGGTCGGCGTTAGGCATCTCAACAAATCTGAGATTATCAAGGGATTTTAAAATTTTTCTCGGCTGTTCGTTGATCTCCTGATGGCGAACCAGGTGACAGGGGCTGTGCCAGGTAACCCTCTTACCTGCAAACTCAGGCTTAAGTTTAAACACCTCGGGATCTGCTGATAATATATCAATAACAAACTCGTTGAAATCCTTGACTTTTGCAGCAAAAGATTCGAATCGTTTCTTCTCTTCCGGTGTGTCTGCAAGGTAGGTTGGGTAATCCTTAAGGCCGGATCCGCAGGTGGCGCACCCTGTGACGATATAATCATACTCCTCAAGATATTTCATGTTGTTAAGAGCGAGCTTTTTGCCTGTTTTAAAGTCTCCGGAAAAATAGACCGGTGCGCCGCAACAGCCCTGCCTCTTGTCAAGAACAACCTCGCAGCCAAGGTTTTTTAGTATTTCAACAAGTTCAACGCCGACCTCCGGGAACATGAACTCGGTGGCGCAGCCGGAGAAGAACGCAATTTTATAGCGTGGGGTGCCTTCAGGTAAGCTTCGTTCGGGCACTAGCTTCCGAAGGAATTTTGAAGGGAAGTGTGGGATTGTTCTTCCGGCCATGATAGCAGGCAGGAAATTGGGGAGGTGTCTGAACCTTCCTTCGGATTTAGGCAGAATGAACTGAAACCATGACACTATGCGCAGTATCATGCCGAAAATGGTTCTGTTAGACAGGATGAATTTAAAGGCAAAGCTTTTTATTGGAGGTAATCCCTTTTCAATTGCGAAGTCGGCGCGTGCAGCAGTTACAGCATGGTCGATTCGTGTCTTCGAAGGGCAATTGACAACGCACGTTTTACAGAGCAGGCAGTTGTCAATAATACTGAAAAATCTCCTGGACATTTTATGCCCGTTATTGAGAACAGAGCGGACAATCTCGTTCTTACCCCGTGCAAGGCTGCCTTCCTGCTTTTCCTCTTTGTATATAGGGCAGAAATAGGCGCAGAAACCGCATTTCATGCATTGTTCTACATCAGCCTGGAACTTTGTAAGATTTTTCAGCGCTTGGTTCAACTGTAAACTCCGTTTAATCTTCCCAGATTTTTCCCGGATTTAGGATACCGTTGGGGTCAAAAACCTTTTTAATTTGTTTGATGATCTCTATGAATATCGGGTCCTGGGTACGGCGCATGAACCGCTTCTTCTCAAGGCCGATTCCATGTTCACCTGAAAGGACGCCGTCAAATTCCTGTGACAATTCAACTACCTCGTCAATCACTTTTTTTGTTTTCTCAAAATGTACTTTGTCATTCTCGTCAGTCATAAACGTCGGGTGCAGGTTGCCGTCACCGGCATGCCCGATGACCGTTACTTCGACCCCTGCCTTTTTGCATATATCGGTTACCCGCATAATAAACTCGGACATGCGTGAGCGGGGTACGGTTATATCCTCCGCTATGACTGTAGGCGCTGATCCGAATACTGCGGAGAATCCCATGCTTCTTGTTTTCCAGTATTTCAGTGCTTCACGATCATCTTTGGCTATCATGATTTTTGATGCACCCATGGTTTTTGAGGTGTTAACTACTATTTGTGAGCTCAATTCAACTATGTCGGGATTACCGTCAACCTCGAACATTAGCATGGCGGCAGCATCGGTTGGGAAGTCCAGATCGCTCAGCTTGCTGATCTTATTTATAACCCAGTTGTCAAGAAGCTCTACTTTTGACGGGATGATTCCGGCGTCAAATATCCGTCCCACTACCTCACCGGCCATTGGAAGCTCATTAAAAAGGGCAATGATAGTTCTTCTCTCTTTAGGCATGGGGATAAGCCGCAATATTGCCTCAGTAATAACCGCAAGGGTTCCTTCAGAGCCGGTGATAAGGGAGACGAGGTCATACCCGGCGACATTTTTTACGGTACTGCTGCCGAATTTGGCGATCCGGCCGGTAGGTAAGACTACCGTGAGTCCAAGGACATACTGTTTCGTTACGCCATATTTCACGCAGAGCGGACCGCCTGCATTCTCGGCGATAATACCGCCGATAGTTGCCCCTAAGGCACTTTGCGGATCAGGAGGGAAGAAGAGCCTCTTTTTCTCCAGAGCGGTCTGGAGGTCCATAAGCAGGACACCGGCCTCAACCTTTACCGAAAGGTTTTCCGGATCTATTGAGAGGATTTTGTCCATTTTTGTCAATACCAGTACAATGCCGCCCTGGATGGGAACCGAACCGCCGCTGAGGTTGGTAGCTCCACCACGTGGCGTAACCGGTATCTTTTTTTCATTTGCCAGTTTAATAATTGCCTCTACATGTGCCGTATCTGCCGGAAATACAACAACATCCGGCATG
Source organism: Fibrobacterota bacterium (assembly GCA_030619215.1). Classification (GTDB taxonomy): domain Bacteria; phylum Fibrobacterota; class Chitinivibrionia; order Chitinivibrionales; family JANQEN01; genus JAUXBV01. The sequence goes on from JAUXBV010000354.1 coordinate 3,906, forward strand.
TGCCGCCAGATGGAAGCAGCATCGTATGAGTAAAGCCTCAGGTCTTCCTCAGAAGCAAGGACATTTTTCTTTCCAACAATTTTGGCAAGATCGTTTGCGACTTCTTTATAGTTCATATAACACCCGTTACGTTTTTAGTACCTTAGAAATTATTTAGCTGTAAAAATATTTGGATTATAAATACAACTGTATTTGATCAGCCATCATAAAATAAATATTAGTGCACACCTTTGTTATAAAATTTTCTTTATTTAAGCATTTAATTCGGCAAAATAGTATAAACTTTCAGCTATCCTTCGGTGTATTAATTAATTTACCCTAAAATATCTGCTTTTTCATAAGTTTTTTCTTATAATGTTTAAAAATATGTTTCAAGTTGACAAATTAGATTGTATGCAACAATACCGTTCAATATCAATAATTCTCAATTTGTAAAAAGGTCTTGTAGGGTAATATACATATTACCTGTATACTTATTGTCAAGAAGAGAGACAAAGTGTCTAAAGGGATGTATTAAGACACTTTCTTCATATCTTTTGATTTTACTATTGTAAAATAAAAACCCGTCTACTATTTTTATCGGCTTTAAAATTTGTATTAAGAGAGATAGCGTGTGTTACAATAAAGGAATTTATGTTACTATTAAGTAACAATATTACAAGCCTTTATTTTCAAGGGAGTTGTAGTAAATTTTGAAAATTATTATTAATTATGGTTACAAA
>JAUXBV010000434.1 GCA_030619215.1 Fibrobacterota bacterium
GCTGAAAAAGGAACTCTTTGAGCGCAAGATGGCAGAGTCCCAAAGGGAGGCTGCGCACGAGGCGCGACGGGAGAGCGAGGAGAAGTTCAAAGGGCTTGTGGAGTCTTCGAGCGACTGGATCTGGGAAGTGGATAAAAATGGTGTGTACACTTATGTCAGCCCAAAGGTTGAGGAGATGCTGGGATACAAGCCGGAGGAGGTCGTCGGCAAGACGCCTTTTGACATGATGCCACCCGAAGAGGCGAAACGGATTGCCGCGACCTTCAAAGGGCACGTCGAAAGACACGAGCCAATCGTCGCGCTGGAGAACGTCGGCCTGCATAAAGACGGCCGGCGCGTGGTCCTTGAGACAAGTGGCGTTCCCATTCTTGACGAGGCAGGGAATATCCACGGCTATCGGGGAGTGGATCGTGACATCACCGAGCGCAAGCGGGCCGAGGAGGCACTGCAAGAGTCGGAGCAAAAATTCCGGAATGTGTTTGAATCTGTCAGTGAAGGCATATTTACCATGGATTTGAATGGTGTATACACAGAAGTAAACAAGAGAGTACTGGATATATACGGGTTGAATTCTACTGATGAAGTATTAGGGAAAATAGGATTCCAATTTGTCGCACCACACGATGTTGAGAGAGCAAAGGATTGTATGAGAACCCTTCTGGAAGGCAGGGCAGTAGTCTGTCAGGAATTCGCTGCTCTTCGGCCGGACGGTAGTGAATTCAACGTAGAGATCTCCGGTACTTTACTAAAGGATGACTCCGGTAATCCAATTGGAATTATTGGCATTGCACGGGATATAACCGAACGAAAGAGAGTGGAAGAAGAACAAAGAAATACAGAAAGGCTGGAATCACTTGGTTTTCTCGCAGGTGGCATTGCACATGATTTCAACAACCTGCTTGGTGGAGTTTTCGGTAACATCCAGCTTGCAATGGTAAATAGCTCTTCTGAAGAGAAAGTCCGTCAATCTCTTGAGCGCGCAATGCATGCTATGCACCGGGCCAGGGATTTAACCCACCAATTACTTACCTTCTCCAGCGGTGGCGCTCCTATTATAAAGCTTATTTCGATCAGGAATGTTCTTACAGAATCGGTAACCTTTGCTTTGAGCGGATCCAATATCCACCCTGCTTTTTCAATAGATCAAAACCTGTGGCCTGTTGAGGCTGATCAGGGCCAGGTACACCAGGTAATTAACAATATGCTCTTAAATGCAAGGCAAGCTATGCCTGAAGGCGGAGCAATCGAAATAAAAGCGGTAAACATCAATTTGGAATCAGGGCAAATCCTCCCACTACAAGAAGGAATGTATGTCCGGATTGCAATAAAAGATAACGGAATCGGAATGCCGGAAGGTATCCTCGAAAAAATCTTCGATCCCTTTTATACAACAAAACAGTCAGGGTCAGGGCTGGGCCTTTCTATATGTTATTCAATTGTTAAGAAACATAACGGCCATATCACTGTTGATTCCAAGCCTGGTGTTGGTAGTATTTTTACTATATACCTGCCTGCATCGGAAAAAGAAATTCAAAGTGAGCCCGAAAAACAAGCCGAGATACTAAAAGGAAAGGGAAGAATACTTATTATGGATGATGAGCCTATCATCTGCGAGATGTTGGCTGGTGAACTCAACCTGTTAGGGTACGAGGTGGAAACTACATATAATGGAGATGAGGCGGTTCAAGCATATAAAAAAGAATTTGAATCAGGTAAGAAATTTGATGCCGTCATTCTTGACCTCACAGTCCCGGGAGGTAAAGGTGGTAAAGAAACAATTACAGAGCTTCAGAATATCGATCCTGATATAAAAGCAGTTGTGTCAAGCGGTTATTCCGACAATCCTGTAATTGCAGACCCTGGGAAGTATGGTTTCCGTAGCGCCATTCAAAAACCCTTTAAGATGGAGGTCCTCAGCCGGGTATTATACGATTTATTGTATGAATAAACCTGGTGTTTGCCTCATAAAAGCATACAACAAACATTATCGCCTTCGCGAGAATGATAACTGAATTCAGCTCATATCGCTAGCGAAAGTAAAATTTTTATTTCTCCCTCCGATTATAAAAAATATTTGCGTAGTGTAATAATTTAAAAAAGTTTATCAAAAATTTCTACATTAAGCGTTTCAATAATTAAATTAAGTAGTGGTATATTATCCAACCTATAAGTATATCTGCCAGTATAAGTACAATTTTGTTTTAATAACCTGTTGGTTAACCTTTATATAAAATGAAATTACAGAAAAGAACAATTAAAAAATTCTGGGAGAAACACCCGGTAATATATGCATTACTGAAAGACAGCAAGAATCCGGAAATTGCCAGGAATTATTTACATAATTACCTACATGAGCAGTGGAGGAATTTATATCAGAAAGACACGGTAAGCCCCTCTCTGGAGTGGGGCATTAGAATGAATGCTCTTCGTATTTTCCGGAGAGTTGTATCTCTTCGGTCAGAGAAGTTAACAGGATTTTCTCTGGTTTCTCTATTATGGAATTTAGCTCATGGAGAATATAAGGAAATACCCGATGAGTTAAATCAGGGATTCTTTGAGGAGATTAACCATTTGCTCTTTGCTATTGCCGGGAAAGCCCGAATCTATCAAAATGGCGGCGCTTTGGATTTTTCTAAAGAGCATGGAAAGGAAGCTGCAGCTAAGTATTCCATGTATTTAAATAATATCGTTCATAAATGTGAGAAGTATATATCCCGTTACCCTCACGGCCTGATGAGCAAGGTAAAGGCGAAACGGGTTGTCAATAGGGACAGGATTTCAGAAAAGCTCGGCGGGCCTTTGGAGGATTGGAATAATTATAAGTGGCACCTGCGGAATATCATAAGGGATGCTAAGACATTAGGTAAACTGATCAGCCTGAGCCGTGAGGAAGTCAGGGCGATTAACATGGCCAGGGAGGCGAAGCTGCCTTTCGGTATTACTCCCTACTATGTATCGCTCATGGATAGGGAGCCTTCGAGGAAATATGATCATGCAGTACGCGCCCAGGTGATCCCGCCTGTTGATTATGTCGAAGTGATGAGAAAATACAGAGGGAACACGGAATCGAATGCAGACTTTATGCTTGAGCGGGACACCTCTCCGGTTGAGCTGGTCACAAGGCGTTATCCCAGTATTGCCATACTGAAACCCTACAATACCTGCAGCCAGATATGCGTATACTGCCAGCGTAACTGGGAGATCCGGGATGCGCTTGACAGCAAGGCAGAGGCTGATTCGAAGACCCTGGAAAAGGCATATACCTGGTTCGAAAAGAACCCTGAAGTTAATGAAATCCTTGTTACCGGCGGTGACCCTTTTATAATGTCCACCTCCAAAATTAGGGCAATCCTTACACGCCTGAGCAGTATGAAACATATACAAAGGATACGTTTCGGCAGCAGGACACCGGTGGTTCTCCCTCAACGAATTACACAGGACCTGGTTGATACGATTGCAGGCTTTCATCGTCCGGGTAAAAGGGAAATTGTCATTGTTACCCACTTTGAGCATAGCTACGAGGTAACGCCTGAGGCAATGGAAGCAGTACAGAAATTTCGCAGAAAAGGCATTAGTGTGTTTAACCAGGCTGTCTTTACTATTGAAAACAGCAGAAAATTTGAATTGGTTGCGCTACGCCTGCAGCTTCGTTTAATCGGTGTTGAGAATTATTACACTTTCAGTACCAAGGGGAAAGAGGAGACGAGAAAGTACCGGGTACCCCTGGCGAGGCTTCAGCAGGAAGTTAAGGAGGAGGCGCGCCTGGTATCCGGAGTGGTAAGAACTGACGAGCCTGTTTACAACGTCCCGAGGCTGGGGAAAAATTATATACGCGCCGGGCAGCACCACTCTTTTTTAACCGTATTACCTAATGGCCGCCGTATCTATGAATTTCATCCGTGGGAGAAAAACATGGCACTGGTAAATACCTATATCGATACGGATGTTTCAATATATGAATATTTCAAAGAGTTGAA
>JAUXBV010000095.1 GCA_030619215.1 Fibrobacterota bacterium
ACCGCTTGGCCTCCGACTTGATCTGCGTCGGGCAGGGAATCGATCTCATTATAATCAAGGTGCAAACAAGTGAGACTCGAAAGAGCAAAAATCTCCTGGGGTACTTCTGATAGCCAAGTATAAATTAAAGACAAAGTTCTTAGTTTAGTCAAATTTGCTATGAAAGAAAACATGTTCCAGTGGCTAAATCCAGAACCGGATAAATCTAACAATTGTAAATTGACCAGGTTACCGATTTCTTCAGGAAATGGATAGGGGTGCCAGTTCTGCGCAATAAAATTTTCAAGTGAGGTCAATTGCCATATTTCCGGTGGTAATGGATCGTGAAGCCAATTAGATGAAATATTAAGGTAAACAAGCTTTCCCAGGTTGCCGATTGATGCGGGTAGTGTCTCCAGTTCATTATACAACAAGTCGAGATATTTCAGATTTTTTAGATTGCCGATATCAGTCTGTACACTGTGTAGGCCATTCACTGAGAGATCGAGTGTGTCAAGCTGTGCTAACCGGAAGATGCAGGCAGGAATAGTAGAGAATGTATTACCGTTTAATTGGAGATAATGCAATTGCGAGCACTGCGCCAGCTCATCCGGCAGGGTTTTTAGCAAACCTCCGGTAACTATGAACCGTTTGAGAGAGTCAAGGGCGCCGACCTGTTCCGGAATTCTTTTTATTGCATATTCTTCGAATACAAGCTGAACTGCTCTGCCGTCAATGAACAGTGCAACATCGTGGACATCGGCCTGTGTGAAGCTATTGGCGTCCAGTATGGCCCGCACCACCAATGAGTCTGCCGAGTATGACTGTGCTGTAATTATTGCTTGTAAAAAAAGGACGAGCAGAATCGCTAGTAAATGTGGTTTACATTTTCGCATTACTGGTTTCCCGTTATGTGCTTGTGCATTACTCATCTTTACGTTTTATACCTCTAATCCAGTTTAAACTTAATCCGGTATACATACTTCACCTTGACTTTCTCACCATTAATCCGTGGCGGCGGAAATCGCCATTTCGGTATTACCCTGGCGGTTTCCGTACCAAATAAATTATGTCCGACAACATTAGCGAGTGTAAAGGTATCGATATAACCCTTTTCATTCACTAAAAGGTCAACATCAACATATCCCTCTATATTGTTTTTCAATGCAATTTCAGGATACAATGGTTTTGGATTAAAAATCGGCTCAAATTCGGTATTGTCGAGTGCGTCAAGTGCCTGTATTCGGACAGGCAAAGGTGCTTTTTTAATAACTTTCTTTCTGGGAGCAACCGGCATGGCAACAATGTCTGCCGGGACTGCATTATCAACTGACGGTGCAACAGGCGCTTCTGCGACCGGTACCGGTTTGGGTACCGGCGCCGTTTCAGGCGGCTTTTTAACCGGGGGCTGCGGTTTTTGCGGCGGCGGTTGCTGTTGCGGCGGTGCAAGCACGATATAATCCATTATCATGGGCGGTACCTGTTGCATGGTATATGCCGGCTCAGACTTCTGAATGGTAAACAGAAGCAGGAATACGAGCTGGACGGCAATAACAGCGGCAAAGAGCCACCGGATAAAAGCCATAGCAGGTGTTGACAGCGGCTCTATGACCTGATCATGTCCGAGGTGTAAGGAACTTAGGTTTTTTATAACCATGTATCGGTTTCCTACAGCAGGTTATCCGCCAGTTGAGTACCAAGGGTAAAGCGGGTTATATTCTGCGCCCGCAATTTATCCAGCAATGTTATCAACGGCTCAACCCGTCCGTCACGATCGGGAATTATTACAATGGTAATATCCTTATTTTTCTTTTTTTCGTGCATTATTGCGGTAACAATTTGATCTGCGCTCATCTGTTTTTTTTCGAACCAGTATCCCCCCGCCTTATCCACTGCAACCAGGAGAAGGTCTTTATGAATGATCCGTGCAGTTGTTGCTTTTGCTTTGTTGATTTCAATGCCGGTCTCCTTGGTAAAGGTCGTGGTCACCACAAAAAAGATCAGGAGAATAAATACCATATCAATAAGCGGTGTCATTGATATTTCAGCTCTTTTCTCATTCTCTTCCATTTGATCAAAGGCTTTAAACATGTTGTTTATCCTTGATAAAGTCCAGAAGCTGTGCACAGACAGCTTTGATTTTGCCGTTTATTTTATTCAATCTGTTTGACAAGAGGACATGCCCGAAAATGATCGGCAGCGCTGATACAAGCCCGGCCTGGGTTGTGATAAGGGCTTCGGATATGCCGTCAGCCATAGCCTGGGCGTCACCGGTTCCCTGCAGTGCAATGACTTTGAATGTTGCTATCATTCCGGTAACCGTGCCAAGAAGTCCCAGGATAGGCATCGCGCCGGCTAACGTTGCAAGGAGGTTGAGGTGTTTGCGGTAAATAGGCAGGAAATTAAGCAGCACCAGATCCATCTTTTCCGCTATGCGCTCAACCGGCTTATGGCGATTGGCCAGGGCTGCAAGCAGTACTTTTTTCAGCAGGCCGCGCTGTGATTTAAGGTGTTCTTCCGCTTTTTCCATGCCTTCGGCATGGAGTATTGCAAAGAACTTATTACTCTGGTTTGTTAATAATGATGCAGTCTGCAAGTAGAAAAACGCCCGTTCAATGAGCAGGACGAATGCGCAGAAAGAGCAGACTACAATGGGATACATAAAAATGCCGCCGGTGGTGATATACGAAATAATACTTTCCATGAAATACTCCTTAATATGAAAGATCAAAACCAACAAAAAGAGCGGTGAAAGGAAGATTGATACCATACATCTTCATTTTCTTTGTTTCACTATCTGTCAGGAACATATTGGGATCGTTAAATGCATTCCAGGTTTCAAGGTAAAAATGACATTTCGCATTACGAACGGCAAAACCCTTGGCAATCTTAAAATCAAATCGCTGATAGGGAGAATACCGTTTTTTATTATAGGCGCCGATATAAACGCCGTCGTCAAAATCAACGTCTGTGTAAGGCAGCCCGGACATATACCGGTATTTAACGCTTATCTCATAATTACGGGGAAGGCGGTAATAATTTACCAGTGAGATCAGAAGCGGCCGGTCAAGCGGGAAGGTATGCCAGCGCCAGCCCGGATGGCGCCGGCGGCGAGAATGGTTAAGGGTTATTGAGAACCAGCCGTTCCAGAAGTCAGTCGGGTCATACCTGAGTATATATTCCAGGCCGAATGCGTATCCGCGACCTTTGTTTGAGTATGTAGACGCATAAAAGGAATGATCCATAAGATAGGCATTAACCAGTTTCATATACTCATCCGGGGATAACGAGCTCAGCGAATCGATATAGGCGTCGCCGTAATGTTCCTTAAGAAAATCGTTGACCTCGGCAAAGTTTTCAGGCGTATAATCAAAAGTCGATTCAATTCTCTCCGATACCAGGTCATAGTAATATTTCCCATAGATATCAATTTTCTGGTTAAGCCACGAAAGAAAGCGTGACTGGAAGCCTATCCCGGCATGCCAGGCTTTTTCAGGTTTCAGGTTATCAGACAGCGCCAATACTGAAATGTCATGGTTATTCTGGGTATACAACCCGCATGAGCCGGTTAATTCGTGTCTGTCGTTTATGCGGTAATGCCCTGACACACGCGGAGAAAACATCACCGAGGTGTCGGCTTCCGACACCTCAAGCCGCGCTCCCAGGTTGAGGCGCAGATCGGGAGTTACATCCCATTCGTCTTCAAAAAAGAGGTTGCCGTTTACAAAGTAATTATACCCTTTATATTTAACAAAGATGCGCTTGATAATATTCGATGCATTGTTAAAGATCCCCAGCTCCCAGGGATCGTTTGACGTGTCCGGATCCGTAACGCTCATGCCTGAATCGCCGGTAACCGGCCCCCAGTAGTCCCCGAAATTGGTGCTCCCCTTGGTAATAACCTCATGAATGGGGCGGGCTGCGTATACATCATACTTCGCTCTTGTATAGTCAAGTTGTATACCGCTGTGGAAACAGTGTTTCTTCCTCCCGGTATACATCCATTGGCAACTGCCGTTAAACTGGTTAATAATGACGTCATATTTTGAATTATCAAGAAAAACAGAGAATTGATCCGGGAATGCAAGGTCCCACCACCGCTTCTGCCATGCTCCGTTGACCGTTATGATATGGTTATCCGTCGGAGTATACTGCGCTGTACTATACAGCACATTGAAGTTGGACCTGTAATCGATAAAAGTATCGATCTCCCAGAAGGGAACACCGGGAATATACCGGTCGTAGGAGGTAAGTGCTGCATAATCCTCACCTTTAAATCCATAATCCGGTAAATAAGGCCTATAATGTGTATAGTTTGTATCAGGGTAGTCACTCCACCAGAAGTCATAGGAAAAATTCTTTATTATAGCAAAGGTGGTGTCGCGCAATTGCGCATCAATGGCCGGGTCGCCTGTAAGGGAATTGTATAGGTATTTAAATTCTTCACCCTGGGGATCTGTCTCCTTCCGGTAGTATTTATGATAATAGTAGGTGACCGGTGTTAACGAATCCGCCTGCGCAAAGGTAAACCGGTCCGTATTAAAAAGCTCATTGACAAAGAATTTAATTTTATTATTCGGCCTGAAAGCAATACCGCCGGAATAATCCTGATAATCGGGCATGTTCATCATATCTTTCATTATTTCAAGCTCTCTTTTATAGTCCTCACCTGTTGAGGAAATAACAATATCCATAACCCTCTTTACCATGAAATCGAAATAGGATCCCTGGGCAGACCCGTTGATACCGACTCTATTATTGAATAAAGGAATGCCAAGATAGGCGTCGTACTGGAGGAGATTTAGGTCAAAGTCGATAGAAACCGAATCATCCGTTGGAACGCGGCTTTCAGCGGCGATTATTGCAGATTGCGCATTGTGATACTGCGAGGGGAAACCGGATTTATAGAGGTAAATATTTTTCATGGCGGCCTGGTTAAAGCTCGACCTGGCTCCGCCGAAATGGTACGGCTGATACAGCGGTATGCCGTCCAGAAAGACACGCGCCTCAAGGGGATCGCCACCGCGGACAATGGGACGGGCAGACGCGTCGCTTTCCGAAGAAACACCGGGTAACGTATGCAGAACCCTGATTGGATCATTCATTGTTGCTGCGGTTCGTTTCAACTCTTTTCGGTTAATAGTCTCCTTTGACACGGCACTGGTGGTATGCAGCGGCTGCCGCTTTCCTGAAACGATAATTTCGCGCCGTTTGTTCTTATACTTCAGAAGTGTTGTGGAGAGCACATAATAGATCTGCTTCCGCTCGTCGGTAAGTTCAACCTGTTCAAACACCTCATGGTAGCCTGGTATGGATAAATGGAAATTGTGTGTTCCCCGGTAGTGAGTCGTCACCTTAAACTTACCCTTTTTAGTTACGAACAACGGCTCATTATCAAATGTTAAGGTGATGCTGTCCGACTTGATCGCGGTTTCAAACCGTGAGTCAACGATGTGGCCTGATATGGTCCAGGGAGGACCAGGTACCGAATCACGAGCTGGTTGTGAAACCGGTTCGGATGGTTTCTTGCTCTCTTCAAGAACACAGGTAACGAAGTAATTGTTTTTATCAGGTTTTGTGGCAACAACCTTTGAGAACGGTATATGGCTCTTTGAACGTACCCAGAGGTTATAAAAAGGCAAGGGCTTGACCGTTATCGAGAAATTACCTGCAGAGTCTGGTATTATGCTTATGCTATCAAGGAAAACGATAACCGAATCATCAGGAGGATACAAGCCACTTCTCTTTGAAAGTATCATACCCTCAATAGTAATTGTTTCTGAGGAACCGGTGCTGTCAACCAAATCGATGTTGTCAGCAAGAGCAAAGCTGTCAATTGAAGCATCCGTATCGGAGGATGTAAAAGAGTCGACAGGTGCGATGGTGTCAAGAAAAACCGTGGTATCAACAGCAGCGACTGAGTCAGGCGAAGCGAATGAGTCTGAAGCGAGGATACTATCAGTCTGCTGCTTTTGCTCTGGAGCTGGAATTGTGTCCATACGTTGTATAAAATCGGAATTATCGGTACCGGACAGTAAAGTATCGCTAACCGCTGTAAAAGTATCTACTGCAACGGTAAAGGAATCGTTTGTTTTGGTAGTGAGAATACTGTCCTCTATTGCAGGAGTAGTATCACCCTCTATAGTACTCAGGGAAAGAGTAATAAAAAAGAACACAAAGAAGGTGAGGTATATCACGTTACTTTTAAAGTTTTTTATATACATACTCTCTATTACAAACCGTTTGTCCACCGGAATCCGATGTGATAGGTAAATCCAATTTCGCTTTTATACGAAAATTCAGGAAAAATGAACGATACTTCTGGTGAAATATAGTCAGGCAGTATTGGCATTTTTTTTATTCTCCATGCCATACCGCCGGCAAGCCGAACGTTTAGGCGTTGATCATGGGTAGTAAAAAAATTATCACTACCTACGGAGATATCCGATTCTATTGCATCCGTGGCAGTAAGCAGGAAGCGGATATTACCATAGGGCATAATTTTTTTAAATTCCCATCCGCCCGCATACCCTGCAAACCAGCCATTGTCAACCCAGTAACCGACAATCCAACCGATAGAACAGTTATGGTGATAGATGCTTTTTTTCAGTGTAATGGAGTTAAATCCCATTCGTACATCAAATTCCAAAGCAGGCGGCATATCAAACTCCAGCTCTCTACTTTCAAAGATCACATAATCCCCAGAAAGGTAACGATAGGTACTTACGCGCATGGCGCCTTCGACCTGGAATCCAAATTCAATTCCGTTTCCAAAAGGAACTTTGTCATGAACACCTAGACGGTAACCGATACATAGTGACCACCAGTGTTTTGCTGAAGAATCAGCCTTCTCATACGGGTCTTGATAATAGTGAAGGCCCTCATCTTTATGCCGGAAATATCCTCCCGCGCCAATGGTTGCCATTGCATCACCCGGGTTGAGCAACTTGCCGTGGTTGTATGATTGTGAGGTGAAATTACAATTAATAATTACCAACAGGCACATAGAAGTCAAAATTAAAAGAAGATTAACATAATGCGAAAATATATTCTTTAGATATTGGAAAAGGTGGTTAATGCAGGATAGTAATGAGTGCATGTGTGTGTTAAATATCCTTTATAATGAGACGGGGATTTGTAAGTTTGTGCATATTAATACTAAAAAGTGTTATAAAGTTTAGATGATTAAAAAAAGAGATGAAATTTAATATAAATTACGTTGTGCAGGGCAGAATATTTTGAAAGGTTTTTGCGCCATAGTAATAACAAAAATGAAATATACCTAAGATTAGATGCAGTCATCTCATATATTTTCGTCAATTTCCTGTCTGTATTCTCTTACTTTTTGCATCAGGCTCTTAATAGTTTCCAGGTTGGTTTCGGGGTTCATAATGGCTAATCGTAAATACCTCGTTCCATTAAAAGATGTCGTCGATATATAGAAGCTACCTTCGGCAATTAATTTGTCCCTGATCTTTAACTGTAAATTATCACTTCCATCAATTCTGAAGCAGAGGATATTGCTTTGCGGTTTAACAGCGCATGAAAATCCCGGCAACGTGCGTATATATTCATAAGCTTCAATTGTCAATTCAAACTGCCGCTCGACATATTCCGCCAATCCCTTTTCCCCAAGCGATGCCAGGACCATAAAGAATCTTAAGCCCAATCCCGCTTTAGTACACTCAACGGTACGATGGACAAAATCGAAGCCCGGTTGCTCCTTATCGTGAAACAGGTAACTGGCCTCCTGTTCAAATGCGGTATCTATATCTCTGTGATCACGGAATAATAAAGCAGCGCATACGGTAGGAACCCGCATCAGTTTATGGGCATCCCATGTTATAGAGTCTGCTTTTTCCACGCCTCTCAGCAGGTGCTTGTATTTTTCAGACAGCAATGCACTGGCGCCATGCGCCCCGTCAACATGTAACCATACATTATGTGCCTCGCAAAAATCGCCAATTTCCTGCAGGGGGTCATAGATCCCGACTGCGGTGCTGCAGGCATTGGCAATCAGGGCAACAGCCCGTTTCCCTTCATTTTTCACTTTTTTATATACCCGCAATATCTTATCAGGGATTATGGCGCCTTTTTCGTCTACGTCGACATAATAAATAGATTCGAGGCCTATCCCCAGTATTCCTGCTGTGCGCTCAATTGAATAATGACATCCTGATGGTGAAAGCAAAGCCAGGTCGCCCGGGTTTCCCTTTTTCCACGTTTCCGGTGCTATTTTATTTCGTGCCGCTATCATGGCTGTAAGATTTGCCAAAGAGCCACCATGGGTTAAAACACCACCGCCAAAATTCTTTTCCTGGTTTTCAAACTGCAAATTGACGGGTGACGGCGACCAGCCGATTTTTTCAAGCAGCCAGTTTATTATGAAATACTCAATACATGTCGCTGCCGGCCCCATCTCATAAATGGCCATTGGATTATTGGTAAAACCGTCAATAAGGGAACCCAGGGCCCCGGTATAATGAGGGACGGCAACCTGATGGGCCAGGTAGGAGGGGTGATGCAATCGTGTTGTTGCAGCAAGATATTTTCTCAGGAAATCTGATAACTGCCCTCCCGATAATCCCCCGGTCTTGACATATGATGACAGGTTAAGATCATTTATCAAATCGCCGAGAGGCACCTGGTTAATCACTGGTTTTTCCCCAGCCCTCGATTCAATCAGATAATCATTTAGAGCTTTGATTACCATTTCCGCATTAGATAAAAAAGACATATTCATGCTCTATATTTTTTCTTGATAAGGTTTGGGATATGACAGGTTAATAGCTGGAATCGGATAGTAACAGAATATACTATTTACCACAAGTAGCTGATTTATCAGCTGAGTCTATGATTTGGGAAAAGAGGTTTGTAAAGGTCAGAGTGTTTATCTGCTTATTATAAAGGATCCGGTATAGTTTCTACCCTTTCCAGCAATTACGTACTGATAAACACCGCATGATAGGCTTGGTATTTCAAGATTATTACCTTGAATAGTTTGATTGA
>JAUXBV010000114.1 GCA_030619215.1 Fibrobacterota bacterium
AACAAGGTTCTATGAAGTCACTGATGCAGGAAGGCCGGAAGTTTTTACCTCCGGAAAATGTAAAATCAAATGCACACGTCAACAGCTTGGAACAGTATCAGGTAATGTGGGAAAGGTCGATCAATGATCCCGACGGGTTCTGGCTTGAGCAGGCAAAAACACTCTCATGGTTCAAAGAGCCGACAAAATCCCTTGAGTATACATGGGACACGCAAGCACGGAAGATCGAGCATAAATGGTTCGCTGACGGGACGCTCAATGTTTCTTATAACTGCCTTGATCGTTACCTTAACACCCCGGTAGCTAAGAAAGACGCTATTGTATGGCAGGGTGAAGCGGAAGATGCGGTTAGAAGATATACATATAAAGAGCTTCACAGGGAAGTATGCAAGTTTGCCAATGTTCTTAAATCCAAAGGAATTGAAAAAGGAGATCGTGTTGCTATTTATTTACCGATGATTCCGGAGCTTCCTATTGTAATGTTGGCTTGTACCAGAATTGGTGCAGTTCATTCTATTATTTTTGGCGGTTTCAGTGCAGACGCTATTTCAGGACGTGTGAATGACTCCGACTGCAAAATGCTTATAACATCAAACATTTCAAATCGATCGGGAAAACACATTAAGCTTAAAGAGATAGCGGATGAAGCTTTAAAAACATGTTCAACGATTGAAAATGTTATAGTGGTAAAAGTAAATGATGATTCATGCAATATGCAGGATGGGCGGGATTTCTGGTATCATGAGGTAATAGCAGGTGCCTCCCCGGAATGTGAACCGGAAGAGATGAATGCTGAAGACCCATTATTTATACTTTATACCTCGGGCTCTACCGGAAAACCGAAGGGCGTTGTTCATACAACTGCCGGATATTTACTCCATGTGGCTCTATCTCATAAAATCATTTTTGACGTTCATGATGATGACATATTCTGGTGCACTGCGGATATAGGATGGGTTACCGGACATAGCTATATTGTATACGGTCCTCTTGCAAATGGAGCCACCTCTCTTATGTTTGAAGGCGTTCCCACCTATCCGGACGCAGGCCGGTTCTGGCAGATATGCGATAAATTCGGAGTGACTGTTTTTTACACAGCGCCGACTGCTATCCGGGCTCTTATGAGACTCGGTGAAGGGTGGCCGGCAAAATATAAACTTGACACTTTAAGAGTTCTTGGCAGTGTCGGAGAGCCTATTAACCCGGAAGCCTGGATGTGGTATTATGAAAAAATAGGACGTAACCGCTGTCCGGTTGTTGACACATGGTGGCAAACAGAGACGGGTGGGATATTGATAACGCCTTTACCGGGAGCTCATACATTAAAGCCCGGAAGTGCATCTCGTCCTTTCTTTGGAGTGGAACCGGTTATTCTTCGTGATGACGGAGCAAAGTGTGATGTAAATGAGGGCGGTAAATTGTGTATCAGAAGGCCGTGGCCCGGAATGATGCGTACCATGTGGGGTGACCATGAGAGATTTGTTGACACATATTTCACAATGTATAATGATATTTATTTCGCGGGTGACGGATGCCGTATTGATGAAGACGGCGACTACTGGCTCATGGGCAGGATCGATGATGTAGTCAATGTTTCAGGGCACCGTATCGGCACCGCTGAGGTTGAAAGCGCGCTTGTCAGTCATGAAAAAGTGGCCGAGGCTGCGGTTACGCCTATGCCGCATGAAATCAAGGGACAGGCTTTATATGCTTTCGTGACCGTGGTTGAGGGTGTTGACGAAAGTGAAGAACTGAAAAAAGAGCTCATTATACATGTGCGAAAGGAAATAGGGCCCATAGCCGCACCCGAGAAAATACAGTTTGCCCGCGCCCTGCCGAAAACACGATCAGGTAAGATAATGCGTCGTATTCTCCGAAAAATCGCGGAAAATGAAACGGATAATCTTGGGGATATTACTACCCTTGCAGATCCGGGTGTTGTTGAAGATCTGGTTAAGGGCAGGGAGTAAAGGTGTCTTGCCGGATTATGGAAATATTGAATTGATTTAATAATTTGAAATAAGGAGAAAAATATATGACTGAAGATACAGCAAATGCCGGGCAGTCTGTTGCAAACCGGGGCTGGACTGTTACTTTCGCAGGAATGGGTATTAATCTTGCGCTTGGTATCCTCTATGCGTGGAGTGTTATCAGTAAAGGCATACCCGAATCATGGAACTGGAGCGAGGCGGATAAGTCATGGCCGTATGCAATAGCATGCCTGGTTTTTTCTATTATTATGGTTCCTGCCGGTCGCCTGCAGGATAAGATCGGACCGCGTGTGGTTGCTGTTATTGGTGGTTTGCTCGTTGGTATTGGTATGATTTCTGTTAGTTTTACCACTTCACCTGTCGGTTATATAATGGGTTTCGGTGTTCTGGCAGGCGCGGGTATTGGATTTGGATACGCTTCCGCAACTCCACCTGCGGTTAAATGGTTTCCAGCAGCAAAAACAGGGCTTATAGCAGGTATCGTCGTATCCGGTTTCGGCCTGGCCTCTGTTTATGCAGCTCCGCTTTCCAAGTGGCTTACCGTTACTTACGGCATCCAGAAAATGGTGATGATACTGGGAATCGCTTTCCTTATTGTTGTGGTTGGTCTGGCGCAATTGCTCATTTCTCCGCCAAAAGGATATGTCCCGGAGGGTGCGGAAAAAAACGGCACATTATCCCCTGGTGACATAGAGGTTAATGATTTCACCCCAAAGGAAATGCTTTCCACAGTGCAGTTTTACCTTGTATGGTTTATGTATGCCTGCGGTGCAGGAGCCGGGCTTATGGTTATTGCCAAGCTCGCCGCTATTGCCAAACAACAGGCGGGTATTGAACTGGGCTTTATCCTGGTAGCGGTTCTGGCTGTTGGTAATGGGTCCGGCCGGATTGTTGCAGGGATTCTTTCAGATAAAATAGGACGCCAGCGAACCATGTTTATCTGCTTTGTTCTTCAGGCAGTCCTTGTTTTTTTGCTTTCAAGGACAAATACAGGTAATGCACTGGCAAATGTTTTTGTTTTGTCTCTCATTTCAGCTCTTGTCGGGGCAAGTTACGGCGCCAACCTCTCTCTGTTTCCATCGATAACCAAAGATTATTACGGCCTGAAAAATTTTGGCGTCAATTACGGGCTTGTTTTCACTGCATGGGGTGTCGGCGGATTCATGCTGGCGCTTCTGGCCGGGAAGATGTACGATATCCATCAGACTTTTGCCTATGCCTATTACGGAGCATCGGCATTGTTGATTCTTGCTGCTATTATAACTTTTATGGTAAAATCTCCTTCTCAAAATTCAGCGGCAAGGAGTGAATAAATTTGGATTTAATCATTAGCTTAAGATAGTTGAATTTTAGCATAGTGAACCATTTAAAATACAGTTCAGAAGGAGGTATATATGATTAATGTCAAATATATGATAGTCGTGTTTGTGCTTTCTGCGTTTTTTCTTGGAGGGTGCGGCTCAAAAAATAAAATCAGGGAAGGCGACACATTTGAAATAACAGAGGAGGTGAGAGAAAACGCCACGGTTCAATCGGGACAGCAGTATTCGGACGGTTTTACCGGTATAGTTCCCAAAGGTTCGATTATTAAGGTAGTATCCACACCTTTATCCAGTGTGACGTATTTCGATGTTATCCTGATAGAAGTCCATGGAAAAAGAGATCAGGCGTATATTGAAAAGCTTCTCGTTCCGGAGGCTATGAGAAACAGTGAAGGCTACAGGGGATTTTATGTCTCAATACCGAAGGGCTATATCGGTACAAAGATAAAACGGATATCCGAATAGTATTAGTTTGATATTTTTAACTTTTTTTATAAGGTGTCAATTTTGTAAAGAAGATTATCCGAGCCTTAAGTTAAAAAGCCGTTATAGGGTAAAATGTAATCAAAGAAAGGATTCATTTAATGAACATAATGATAATTGATAAGGATAGTAAAACTGTAAAAAAAATTCGCTGTTTGCTTGAAGAGAACAATGAGACGGTCATTGAAGCAAAAACAGTTGATGAAGGATTCAGTATTCTTTTATCTCAAAAAATTGATGCCATTATTATGGATATTGTAATACCTGATGGAAAAGGACTGGATTTATTTGTTAAACTTAGAAAACACAATATTCCCGTCATCTCCCTGAGCGACCTGTGTCAGGAATCTGTTATATCAGGATATTTGAATTCAATGGGAATTGTTGATTTTGTCCAGAAACCGTTTAATCCGAAGAATCTTTTATACGCTATAACCAAGATAAAGATGAGTTAAGCGGAGGGATTTGCAAAAGCCGTTCCGCTTCTACTTATATTTATCCATCTAAATAGATAAAATCAGATGCTTTCCACGCTTAATATTTTACAGGAAGATAAAAGGTAAAATGAATTTTGAAAAACTGTTAAGCCCTAAATCTGTTGCTGTAATTGGCGCTTCTTCAAATCCCAATAAGGTCGGCTATGCAATAATGAGCAATATTATTAATGACGGATTTGCAGGAAAGGTGTATGCCGTCAACCCGAATGAGAGCGAGATTCTGGGAAAGAAAACATATACTTCAATAAATGATGTTCCTGGTATTGTCGATTTAGCGGTGATTGTTATTAAAAGGAATCTGGTTATTCCCATACTCAAGGAGTGTGCAAGAAAATCGGTAGGAGCAGTTATTATAATAACCGCTGGTTTTAGTGAAGCGGATAGTGAAGGTAAGAAGCTTCAGAATGAGATTGTACAGATTGCCCATCAGAATAAGATCGCCGTACTTGGGCCGAATTGTGTCGGTTTGATTAATCCATGGCATAAGTTAAACGCTTCTTTTGGTCTTCAAATTGGCAGGGAGGGTGATATTGCAATTATTTCCCAGTCCGGTGCATTGGTTACAGCACTTCAGGATATCGCATCCAATTCTAAGATCGCTTTTTCTTTATTGGCGTCAATTGGTAATAAAGCTTCTATGGATGAGATTGATTTTTTTAAGCATCTGAAAGATGATACTAATACTAATGTAATCGCAGCATACCTTGAGGATATCCCAAGGGGCCAGGAATTTATGCACGTTGCAGAAAATATTACAAAGATAAAGCCAATTGTTATTCTTAAAGCAGGCAGGACAGAAACTGGCGCCAGGGCTGCTTCTTCACATACGGGAAGCCTTGCCGGCTCTGATTCATCATACGATTCTGCGTTTCAACGGTGTGGTGTTATAAGGGTTGGCTCTATTGAAGAACTTTTTGATGTTTCAAAAGCCCTTGCCTATCAGCCCCTTCCGCGGGGAGACCGGGTAGCCATACTGACCAATGCCGGTGGCCCGGGTATTATGATGTCCGATGCGCTGGAAATGGCAGGATTAAAGGTTGCCAAACCGGATAAAGAAACCCGGCAAAAATTATCACAGACCCTGCCACCTGCAGCTTCGGTAAAGAATCCAATTGACGTGTTGGGAGATGCTGATGCGGCACTATATGGGAAAGCAATGAATATTCTATTGCAGAGCAACTCTTTTGACAGCCTTATCTGTATTCTTACTCCGCAGAGAGCAACGGACAGTGTGGCATTTGCGAGGATTATCGCTGAAAACTCGAAAAAACATGACAAGCCGGTAATTACCTGTTTTATCGGTGGCAGTAAAATTTCAAAAGGAGTCGAGGTTCTCAGGGAGGAAAGAATACCGCAATACCCTGTACCTGAACGGGCTGCCGGAGTAATAAAGGAAATGGTACTTTATAGCAGGTACAAAGTGCGCCCCATGCGTATGGTAGATCGTTTTGCAGTTAACAAAAACCCGGTTATCAAGGTTTTGAAAGCGTATAAGTCAAGAGAAAATTATGAGGTAGGAGAAGTTGATGCGAAGACAATATTGAAAGCGTATAACTTTGACATGCCGGCAAGCACTTTGGCAACAACGGTTGAGGAGGCGGTAGGTTTCGGTGAGGAGAGAGGGTACCCGGTGGTTATGAAGATTTCAAGCCCCGACATCCTGCATAAATCCGATGTGGGCGGGGTAAAGATCGGGCTGAACAGCAGCGAAGAGGTAGAGGATGCTTTTGAGCTTATGATGATGCGGGTAAAAAGAAAAATGCCCGAAGCGGAGGTCAGAGGTGTATTGGTGGAAAAGATGGTCAAGGGCACCAGAGAGGTAATCCTCGGTATGAAAAGAGATCCGCAATTCGGCCCTAATATTATGTTTGGCCTGGGAGGAATTTTTGTTGAGGTACTTAAGGATGTTACTTTCGGCCTCGCTCCGGTAACAGCGGAAGAGTGCTATAAAATGATTGAATCAACCAAGAGTTATAAATTGCTGACAGGAGTTCGTGGTAAAGAGCCGGTAGATATTGACGCTATTGTATTAAATATTCAAAAATTGTCACAGCTGGTAATGGATTTTCCGAATATTGAAGAGATTGATATTAATCCTTTAATGGTAGGTCATAAAGGAGACGGTGCGCTTGTGGTTGACGCTTGCTTAATAATTTCAAAAGGTGAAGGGAAATAATGATGAACCGTTGGAAGGAATTATATGATAAAAAGCTGGTTAGTGCCGGTCAGGCAATACGAAGAATTCAGCCAGGTGCCCGGATCTTTATCGGTACTGGCTGCGGGCAGCCCCAGCTTCTTGTTGATGAGTTGGTAAAAAGCAGCAACGGCATTGTTGACGCGGAGATATATCACCTTCTTACTCATGGCGTTGCACCGTATATCGCCGAGCAGTACGGCAGTAAGTTCAGAACATGCAGTTTTTTCCTTGCACCAAATGTCAGGGACGGCATCGCTGTGGGACGTGGTGACTATGTACCTATATGTATCAGTGATATTCCGACACTCTTTAAAACGGGAAAAATTCCTTTGGATGTCGCCCTTATTCAGACAAGCCCGCCGGACCGGCACGGAAACCTGAGCCTCGGCATATCTGTTGATATTGTTAAATCAGCCATAGAAAACAGCCTTATAGTTATTGCAGAAGTAAATGAGAAAATGCCAAGGACATTGGGGGACTCATTTGTTTCAATTGAAATGGTGGATGCAATTGTTGAAAGTGATAGAGACATTCTGGAATACAACTTGCCGGAACCTGATGAGGCTGTTGATGCGATTGCAAAAAATATTGCAACATTGATAGAAGACGGTTCAACGGTTGAGGTTGGTATAGGAAATATACCGCAGGCAGTATTAAAATATCTTGGTGATAAACATGATATCGGCATTCATACTGAGATGTTTAACGATGCAATAATCCCGCTGATTGAAAGCGGTGTGGTTAACGGAAGCCGCAAGACAATTAACCGGGGTAAGGTGACGGCAAGCTTCTGCTACGGATCGAGGAAACTTTACGATTACATACATGAAAATTCCTTTTTTGAGTTCCGTCCTTCCGAGTATGTTAACGACCCTTTTATTATCAGTCAGCATAATAAGATGGTTGCAGTGAATGTAGCATTAGAGATCGACATGACAGGACAGGTCTGCTCTGACTCTATCGGCTATAATTTCTATAGCGGCTTCGGTGGCCAGTTGGACTTTAACAGGGGCGCTTCACGGGCAAAAGAAGGCAAGGCCATTATCGCACTGCAATCTACCGCTAAAAACGGCACAATATCACGTATTGTGCCAAAATTGACAGAGGGTGCAGGAGTTGTGGTACCGCGTTCGGATGTCAGGTATGTAGTGACAGAGTACGGTATAGCCGACCTGTTTGGTAAGAATATCAGGGAGCGAGTTGTGGCCTTGGCGGAAATCGCACATCCTGATTTTCGGAACGAGATTTTGAAAGAAGCGAAAGAGAAAAAATATGTATTTATACATCAGAAAGAGCTTCCCGCTGAAACCTTCCGATATCCGAAAGAGTATGTTATGCATAAAGCCATTGCAGACGGTACAAAGCTGTTATTCCGCCCGGTAAAGCCTACCGATGATAAACTGCTCCGTGATATGTGCTACGACCTCTCAGAAAAGTCAATTTCTTTCAGATTCTTCCAGTCAGTACGGTCGTTTCCGCATAAATTCATACAGGAGTTTACCGCTATCGACTACTCAAAAGATATGGCAATAGCGGCTCTCGTTCAGGATACGGGAGGAGAACAGATAATTGGCGCAGGTTATTATTATTTCAATCCCGCAACGAACAGAGCCGAGGTTTCGTTTCTGGTAAGAGATGACTGGCAGGCAAAAGGTATTGGAACGCACCTGCTGGAGATTTTAACTGAGATAGCGAAAAAGAGGGGAATAGCTGGAATTGAAGCAAGTGTGCTTTCAAATAATGTGCATATGCTGTCTGTGTTTTATAATTCAGGTTACAAGATTTCTACAAAGCGAGAAGATGAAGTATATGAAATAAGTTATGACATCAGGGAAAAGTCGAAAGGGTAACTTGTTGGTTTTAACCCGATTAATTCATAAACTTTACATGATTAAATATTAATTCATTGTT
>JAUXBV010000556.1 GCA_030619215.1 Fibrobacterota bacterium
AGCCTCCCAGGAGGATCTTGAGCGGGACGTGGCATTGAAGGTCCTTCCTGCCAATGTTACGATAAACACAAATTTCGTTGAGCGATTTTTAGCGGAAGCGCATTCAATTGCAAAGCTCCAGCATCCAAATATTGTTACCATATATGAAACCTCGGTTGAAGATAATATTTACTTTCTTGCTATGGAATATATTTCCGGGAAGAACCTCTTTTATTATCTTAACCAGGAGAAGCCAAAGCTGGTGGACGTTTTAGAGATAGTAAGAAAGCTTGCAGATGCGCTTGACTATGCCCATGGTCAGATGATCCTTCACCGGGATTTAAAGCTTAACAACGTGATTATGAAAGATAACAAAGAGCCGGTCCTCATAGATTTCGGCCTCGCAAAAGTAATTGGCGGTAAAAGCGACAATTTGACAAAGACCGGTGAGATTATCGGCTCCCCTGCGTATATGGCGCCGGAGAGGATCTTTGGTAAAGGACTTGATGCGCGAAGCGATGTCTGCTCCCTGGGGATTATGCTCTATGAAATGCTGACATTCAAGAATCCCTATCTGGACCCCAGGAGCATGGTTCAGACAACAAAGAATGTTGTTGAAGCCAACCCCGTGCCGCCGAGAAACCTGGTGCCGTGGCTGCCTGTTGAGGTAGAATCGATTACCCTTAAAGCAATGAGAGGCGACCCTGAGGGGCGATACCAGGGCATGAAGCAGTTTTCCGAGGATATTCAGAGGTACCAGCGGGGTGAGCCGATTCTTGCAAAGCCTCCCTCCTTGTGGTCAAAGATTCGTCAGCTATTCGAAAAGCACTGGGCACTATTAATAATCTTTTTGATTGTTCTGATGTTTTCAGCACTTATCGTATGGATTGTAAATGTACAGAGTGAAAAGAGCAGGTCACGCTGGCAGATCGTATTCAGTGAAACATTCAATGACGAAGAATCTCTTGAGAACTGGTTTGCCTATACGGGCGATGAAAGTAGTGACACGAGAACCGGAGAGTGGAAGATAGTAGACAGTTCGCTCTATATTGAGAGCAGCGGCCATTCCTATTTAAGGCTGGAAACCCCCTTTACAACTGATATCAAGGTTGAGTTTGACATTAAATCAGGATCAAAGGGGCTTTTCAATACAGGATTTTTTATATGCGGTAATACACCGGATAATGGTTATTGCTTTCATATACATCATGAAAATGATATGCTGAATGCCGTTACGTATCCGGAATCGGAAGTCCTCTTTTATAGTTACAAGCAGGTTGAATTCCCGTTTAATTCAGAATATCATGTTACGATAGAGAAAAAAGATCATGTCATTACCTTCCAGCTCAATGATGTAACAGTTGCAAAGATAAGTGACTTTTTTCCAGCGGCATTAGGCAAGGTGTATCAGAGGATTGGGTTCTTTGTAAATGGCGGCAAAGTGGTATTTGACAACCTGAAAGTATACCGCCAGGGAGTACCCAGGCTTGCCCGCCCGACTATTATCGCTGATCGGTTTTGGGAGCAGGGTGATTTTGAAGCTGCGCTTAATGAATATAAAGAAGTTCTCATAGACCTTTCGCGTAGTGATATTACCCGGCAGATACGATTCAGAATGGCTGACTGCCTCATAAGGCTTCG
Source organism: Fibrobacterota bacterium (assembly GCA_030619215.1). Classification (GTDB taxonomy): domain Bacteria; phylum Fibrobacterota; class Chitinivibrionia; order Chitinivibrionales; family JANQEN01; genus JAUXBV01. The sequence continues at coordinate 1,621 of JAUXBV010000556.1, forward strand.
GGCTTTTGAAGAGGCTGAAGGGATACTTGCGAAACTTGAAAGAGAAAAAAATATAAATGAGTCTGAAAGGGCCAAAATTCTGTTTTTGAGAGGTTTAGCCTATGAAAGAAGCGAGGGGGCTTTTAAGAAAGCTTCGGATCTTATTACTCTGGCAAATGTTTATCCGGCGTCGCCGGTAAATAAGTCAGCCGCAGCATACAAAACAATCGATTGCTATAATCTTTTTGCCATGGGGGAGCCCGATTCCGCAGAAGCCCAGATTGTATTCCTGGCAAAGAAGTATTCTGAATTTGCACATTACTTTGGTAGAGTTCATGTGGAAATACTTGCTGATTATATTATTAATGGAAAATGGAAAAAGGCAAAACAGACTATTAAGAATATAAAAAAGCTCTATAAAAAAGATGAGGAAATTGTTTTTAAGGCGAATTTTTTGATTGCCAGGGGGCATCTTGGCAGGAGGGAGAAATATAAAGCCACCGATGTTCTTAATCAATGCGTTGGATCAATGCAGGCATCTGTAGCAATGTGGAATGCGTGGATGATACTGGGAGAGGTTTACGAGTATGATCACAATTATAAAGACGCTTTTATGATATATCAAAAGGTATTTAACGAAAACCCCAAGACACTGCCGGTAAGCTGGATGGCGCGTGTGAGAATGGGTGAGCTCGCATTGCTGGCTCAATCTAATGAAAACCCTGAAACAATATTTAGGTATGTTATAAAAGAGCTGCATGTTTTTGAAGAGCCGCGACTTATCGCTCAGCTTTATGCCTCTCAGATTAAACCGGAAGAATTTATAAAGCAGTGGATGCTCATAAATCCTCAAAGCTCATTTTACCTTTACTATCTTTCCAGAAAAGCAATTATGGATAGGGATAATAGGAACGCACACAGATATCTGGGGATTATGAAAAGATTATCATCGCCTTTTTCATGGGAATATGTACGTGTCACCAGGATGATTGATGATCTGTATGCTATGGGCGGTTTGAAAAAAAGATGAGATTATTCTTTTTACTGGGCATTAAATAAATAAAATTACCGTGAAGCAACTTGTAAACCGAATAAAAACAGTAAAACCAGAATTATTATTGCAGCGAGTACTCTGATGATGGTCTCAAGCCATTTTGGAATTTTTTTTGAGTCACGTTGATGGAGGTCGGGCTTCTCTGTTTCGAAACGTTTTTTTTCTTTTATCGGTTGAGCGGTGTGGGGTGGTGGATTCGGATCTTCCGATGTAAGAATATCCTGTAAAGCATCTTCGAACATATCATTTTTATCGCCCTGCATGATGTAAAAATAATATATATCGGCTTGAAATACCGATAACAGTTTTATGGCTTGACCACAAAAAGAGTATTTGGTTATTTTTACCTTCTCTATTAGAATATTAAATTATTTAATCATATAGGAGTACAATTGCATG
>JAUXBV010000459.1 GCA_030619215.1 Fibrobacterota bacterium
AAAACATAGGAGTATTGGAAAAAGAATTTACTGATGCAACCGGTATTTATATGACCGATTTTACCCATATAAATGTTGAGAAGATGACAAAGCTTCGGGCAAATATGCGGAACTCCGGGGGAAAGTACCTCGTGGTTAAGAACACCCTTGCCCGTATCGCATTAGAAAAATGCGGGCTCGACCAGCTCATACCATACCTTAAAAGACCTATCGGTATGGTAATTACCAAAGGCGATGCTATCACACCGGCAAAGATAATAAAGGAGTTTAGAAAGAAGAATAAAAATCTCCTGGACGTAAAAGTAGCATTGATAGATGGAAATCTGTTCAGCGGTGACGAAGCTGCCAGAATTGCAGATTTGCCGAGCAGAGAAGTGTTACTCTCGAAACTGCTGTCATGCCTGAGTGCGCCAATGACAAATTTTGCAGGATCGCTGAATGGGATACTGGTAAAACTTGCCGGAACATTAAATGCGGTTTTACAGAAAAAAGAGTCAGAGAGTAATTAAAAGTAGACAAGAACAAATCATAACTTTAATATAGGGAGGTTTTTAGTGGCCACATTGACGAATGAAGAACTTATTGATGCAATTGGCAACAAGACAGTCCTTGAGCTTTCAGAGCTTATCAAGGCAATTGAAGAAAAATTTGATGTAAAAGCTGCCGCCCCTGTTGCGGTTGCCGCTGCCGCCCCTGCTGACGGTGATGCTGCTTCGGCTGCGGAAGAAAAGACCGAATTTGACGTTATACTCAAAAATTTTGGGGAGAAGAAGGTCCAGGTCATAAAGGTGGTACGCGCGGTTACGGGCCTTGGGCTCAAAGAAGCGAAGGCAGTTGTTGATGAAGCACCAAAGCCGGTTAAAGAAGGCGTTCCCAAAGATGAGGCGGAGAGTGTCAAGAAACAGCTTGAAGAAGCCGGCGCTGAGGCAGAGATAAAATAGTTCCTTTGGTTATCTTTTTTTAATGGTAAACAATTTAAAAATATTTCATCAGCACGCGATAACACTGTTGGTATCCCGTGTTGACTATTGTTATTACAGGAGTTGTTAATTTTTCGAAGGGCATGGCCGAAGGGATTGAGGAATGATAAAACGAAAATCGTATTCCAGAGTACCGGAAGTTCTCCCATTACCGAATTTATTAGAAATTCAGATTCAATCATATAATGCATTTTTACAGCATGATATTCCCGCCAGGTTAAGAAAACTTGAAGGATTACATGGCGTTTTCAGCAGCCTTTTTCCGGTGGGCGATGTAAAAGGCTATTATTCGCTTGAATATGATGGCTATAAACTCGGTGTTCCCAAATACTCGCTCAAGGAGTGTAAAGAGCGCGGTATGACCTATGCCGCTCCATTGAAAGTTGATATGTCGTTACTAATTTATGAGCAGGATGGAGAGGTGAAAAAGTTTATCGAGAAGATAAGCAATGAAGTCTATATCGGTGAAATACCTCTGATGACCGACCGGGGGACTTTTGTTATTAACGGTGCGGAACGCGTTATTGTGAGCCAGTTGCACCGTTCTCCGGGAATTACCTTTGATGAAGTTACACACCCTAGCGGCAAGATAATGCTTACCGCAAGAATAATTCCTCAGCGTGGCTCATGGGTTGAATTTCTTCTTGATCCGGACAACGTCCTTTGGGTAAATATTGACCGCCGTAAGAAAATGCCTGCGACAACGCTTCTTCGTTCTTTTGGCTACTCAATGAACGAAGATATTATGTCTCTATTTTATGAATCTGAAAAGGTGAAGGTCGGCAAACAGACGAAAGATAAGATTGTCGATAATATTGTTGCCACGACAATATTTAATGCGGAAACCGGTGAAGTTATACTGAATGCAAACGATAAGGTGACAGAAGAGAAGTGGGCAAGTTTACTAAAGGAAAATATCTCTGAAGTAAAAATATTAAAGGACGTACCAAATCCTGAGAATATGGTGATAAATAAGACCCTTCTAAAGGATGAGACAAAATCTGAAGAGGAAGCGCTTTTTTATATATATGCAACCATGCGGCCGGGCCCTCCTCCGAATGTCGATACGGCACGAAACCTGGTCAATCGCCTCTTTTTTGACGAAAAACGATATGATATCGGTGATGTCGGACGTTACCGGCTTAATACCAGACTCAAGGTTGCTCCGGCTAAAGGTACAAAAACTTTGACAAAAGAGGACTTGATAGAGAGCATTAAATACATGGTAAAACTTAACGTAGGCGAGGGATTCATTGATGATATCGACCATCTTGGAAACAGGCGTGTCAGATCGGTGGGAGAGTTACTTTCCGCTCAATTTGCGGTTGGATTAACGAGAATGGTTCGTACCATTCGTGAACGGCTCAGCATCCGGGATGTAGAGAGCATTATTCCTCAGGATCTTATTAATGCGCGGACAGTGTCAACGGTGATCCAGGCTTTCTTCGGCTCTTCTCAGCTTTCACAGTTTCTTGATCAGACCAATCCTCTATCTGAGCTCACCCATAAGCGGCGTGTCAGCGCACTGGGGCCGGGAGGATTGACACGTGAAAGAGCCGGTTTTGAAGTTCGGGATGTACACTATACCCATTACGGACGCCTTTGCCCGATTGAAACACCTGAAGGGCCCAATATCGGACTTATTGCTTCTTTAAGTACCTATGCCCGGGTTAATGACTTCGGTTTTATTACTACACCTTATCAGCGTATTGAAAAAGGAAAATTAACCGGCGGTATCGATTACCTTACTGCGGACGAAGAGGATAACCATTATATAGTACCTGCAGATGTTACCGTAGATAAAAGAGGGTATATAAGAGAGGAGCAGGTTTTTGCGCGTTATCGTGGAGATTTTCCTGTTATTCCGAAAAATCAGGTGTCTTACATGGATATCTCTCCAATGCAGCTTGTCAGCGTTGCTGCAGGATTGATTCCGTTTCTTGAACATGATGATGCAAACAGGGCTCTTATGGGATCCAATATGCAGCGCCAGGCTGTACCTTTGCTTAACACCGAAGCTCCTTATATTGGAACCGGCATGGAAAAGCGTGCTGCGATGGATTCAGGTTGCCTTGCCGTAGCTAAGAATGCCGGGGTAATCGAAAAAGTTGACGCCAGCACCGTTGTCGTGCGAAAAACAAAGAGCACAGACGTTGATGATATCCTTGGCCTTATGTCTACTGATGTTTATCATCTTGAAAAGTTTCAGAGGTCGAATCAGGACACGTGTATCAATCAAAAGGTATGCGTATCTGTCGGCCAGAGGGTAAAGGCCGGAGACATCCTTGCAGATGGGCATGCTACTAAGAACGGTGAGTTAGCCCTTGGCCGTAATGTCACTGTGGCATATATGCCCTGGCGGGGATACAACTTTGAGGATGCTATCATTGTTTCAGAAAAATTGGCAGCTGATGATATTTATACTTCTCTGCATATTGTTGTTTTTGAACTGGAAGTTCGGGATACAAAACGCGGTCCGGAGGAGCTTACCCATGAAATACCGAATGTGAGTGAGGAAGCGGTAAGTAATCTTGACGAAAATGGTATTATTCGTATCGGTACCGAAGTTGAACCGGGCGATATCTTTGTTGGGAAGGTTACCCCCAAAGGCGAGACGGAGCTTTCACCCGAAGAGAGACTTCTTCGGGCAATATTCGGAGAAAAAGCCGGTGATGTCCGTGACTCTTCTCTGAAAGTCCCTCCGGGACTCAAGGGCATCGTGATTGATACCCATGCCTATTCACGGAAAGATCGTGATAAGCGTTCAAAAAGGAAAGATAAGGAACGTATTGATAAGATAAAACGGGAAATCA
>JAUXBV010000419.1 GCA_030619215.1 Fibrobacterota bacterium
GGATTGATAACTATCTTGATGTTGTTGATGGAAAACAAAAATATCGAGATATGTCATCACGACACAGAAAAGAAATTATGAATGGAAAATATCGAAATCAATGAGTTTTTTTAATAGTCCCAACAGATAATAGGGACGGTGTCAAATATTACATTATAGCTACGCAAAGAAAACTATTTCATCCGGAGGTAAATTATTTTACTTTAAAGTGGCGTTATGGAATCAAAAACAATTAAACGCCGTGTGTGTGGTTGTTTACATATAGGACACGTCACTTTACAACAATAAAATTGAAGCAGAATTAAAATCTGCTTAATTTCGCCGTTATACTAAAGCACAAGGTGCCCTCTTTAGGGTATAACATTATGTCTCTTTTAAGAGAGATAATTCGTACTAACAAATACCCTGAAGGGCACTGGGTAAATTTGAAAGTACTCATTATAAGAGCGGATAGGCCATTATCATGTCCTCCCGCTCAACACACTGTTAATAACATAATCCTCTTAATCCACAAACAACATCTCCCGATACTTCGGCAGCAGCCTCTCATCATCCGGCATAATGGATTCAAGGTCATCGACATGGCGCCTCACATGCTCCATTAGGGGTTTAATCTGCTCTGACATGTAGGTTGCCATTTCCCTGGTATCCTGTTTTTCTGCGTATTTAAGCCTCTCGGAAAGCTCCTTTACATTCCTGCGAATGTAATAAATATCATTAGTCAGGTTTGTGAACATTTCTTTTCTGTCGTCAACAGCATGTATGGAAATAGGAATTGTTTCATCGTCAGCTATCTCTTTCAGAACGTCGAGGCTGTTGCCAGCTTCGATCTGGAAATCGTATGCTGCAGGGAGAACCTGGGTGTTTACAATTTCCAGGAGGGTTTTTCCCTCGATATCGAGGATTTTATTATATATATCCAGCCAGGCATTATACCGTGCTTCCAGCTCATCTTTTGTAAAGATGCCGTATTTCTCAAACAGTTTTATATTTGAGGCCTTTAATAACGCTTTCAGTGCTTTTGGGGGAGAAGATTCGTTTTCAAGTCCGCGTTTTTCCGCTTCCTTAAGCCACTCTTTTGAGTAATTGTTTCCTTCGAAAAGGATAGGCTTGCACTCGCTGACCGTTTCCGAAAGGGTGTTAAGTACTGCACTGGTGAAGTCCCCATGCTTTTTCTGCTTATTAATTTTTGATACCATATTATTTATCGAATCAGCAACTATTGTGTTGATCATGGTAATTGCGGTTGATATGTTCATGGAACTCCCCAGGGGCCTGAATTCAAACTTCGTTCCGGTAAAAGCAAAGGGAGACGTACGGTTCCTGTCGGTAATATCCCTGGGCAGGTTTGGAAGGCGTCCGATACCGAAATCGATAATATCCGCCTTTGTTATTTTTTTCTTTTTCCCTTTCACTATATTGTCAAGCAGCCTTCTCAGTTGTTTCCCGATGAAAACACTCATAATAGCGGGAGGGGCTTCATACCCGCCGAGCCTGTGTTCATTCCCTGCGGTAGCTATTGAGGCCCGCAGCAGGTCTGAATGGTTATACACGGCATGGATAACGGCAACAAGCAGGGTCAGGAATTGCAGGTTATCCTCAGGAGTATCTCCGGGATTGAGCAGGTTGTTTCCATCATCATCAGCCAGCGACCAGTTTATATGCTTGCCGCTGCCGTTAATGCCTTCGAAAGGCTTTTCATGAAGGAGGCACTCCAGGCCGTGGTGATTAGCAACCTGTTTCATGACATCCATAAGAAGCTGATTATGGTCGGCAGCAAGGTTTGAGCGCTCAAAAACAGGGGCAAACTCATATTGATGAGGGGCTACCTCGTTATGACGGGTGGCCAGCGGGATGCCCAGCTTGTAAACGTGCTCAGCGACTTCATTCATATAGTTAAGGATACGGTCTTTAATAGAGCCGAAGTACTGGTCCTCAAGCTGTTGATCTTTTGGGGAAGCTGCACCAACCAGTGTCCGGCCCGTAAGTATAATATCAGAACGGAGCTTCGCATATTTTCTGTCAATCAGGAAAAATTCCTGCTCCGCACCGCATGTGGGATATACCATTTTTGCATCGGTGTTTCCAAAGAGCTTCAGAAGCTCAAGAGCAGCCTTATTTATCGTCTCTTCGCTGCGAAGAAGAGGCAGTTTTTTATCGAGAGACTGGCCTGTGTATGATATATAGATGCTCGGGATGCATAATGTTTTTCCCAGGTCAACTTCAGTGATAAAAGCTGGGGAGGAAGGGTCCCACGCTGTATAGCCACGCGCCTCGAAAGTGGTACGCAGGCCACCCGAAGGGAAAGAGGATGCGTCGGGCTCACCCTGTATAAGCATGCTTCCTGAGAATTCTTCCAGAACCTGTCCGGTACCGTTCAATTTGATAAAACTGTCATGCTTTTCTGCGGTAAAGCCTGTCATGGGCTGGAACCAGTGTGAATATGAAGTGGCCCCGTATGAAACAGCCCATTCTTTCATGGCATTGGCGATCTCATCAGCCTGGGAAGAGGTGATAATTGTTCCTTCTGACTGCCATTTTTTAAACGCCCTGAAGGTGTTCTCAGACACCATTGTTCTCATGGTGCATTCCGAGAAAGTGTTTACGCCAAAGTACTCTGATATTTTTGCAGGAGTTTCTCTTTTTTCCTTTTTAACAGAGCCTATTGTTGCTGTTACTTCTTTTCTACCAGCCATGTCTGACTCCTTTTTTAATAAGTCGTAGAGTGTGAAAATGTTTGATTAATTAATGAAAACAAAGCTTGAATTGAGAATTTACTATAAAAAGGTATTGTTCCGGATAGTATTATATTTTTAGCCCCAGCAGGGCTGCTGGAGTGAATTATTGAAAGATTTATTAATACGATATTTAATAGGATTTAACATAATTCGAATAATACTAATGATAAAAAAAAGTACATTGGCAAATGCGACATCAATATAATTAAACAAAATCATTAATGCAAGAGTTATTTCCAGTTCCGGTTATATTTTTTACAGGAATTGCTTATTAATTAACGAATCGGGTTGTAAGGATGAAATCTACACATCGTGATTTTAATTAATTATATTCTTATGCTTAATACTTGAAATATTCTTCATACTACTATTTAAGGACAGTTCACCATGAGTACTATTTTAGAAAAGGAGCTGCTTTCACCGCAGGTATTCCGTTTCAGGCTTGACGCGCCAAGAATCGCAAAGAAGCGCAAAGCAGGCCAGTTTATTATTTTGCGTGCAAATGAGGAAGGGGAGAGGATCCCTCTTACCATTGCAAATGCAAACGCAGGTGAGGGCTGGATAGAGATCATTTTCCAGGTTGTCGGCGCGGGTACCACCATACTTGCCAGCCTTAATGAAGGGGATACTTTATCCGACCTGGTAGGGCCGCTCGGCAAACCGACGCATATTGAGAACTTCGGCAGATGTGTCTGTATCGGTGGGGGAGTAGGCATTGCGCCTCTTTACCCGATAGTATCTGCTTTGAAAGAGGCGGGAAATGATGTAACAACCATTATCGGGGCGAGAAACAAGGAGATGCTGATCCTCGAAGAGGAGATGAAGGCTGGCAGCACTGAATTTCATGTAGCTACCGATGATGGCTCATACGGATTCCATGGATTCGTTTCCGATGTCTTTAATAATCTCATTGACGAAGGGAAACAGTTCGAAATAGCATTCGTTATTGGCCCGGCTATTATGATGAAAGTAACAGCAAGCCTGACGGTAAAACAAGGGATCAAAACCTTTGCATCGCTCAACCCTATTATGATAGACGGAACCGGTATGTGCGGCGGATGCAGGGTCACGGTTCATGGTGAGACAAAGTTCGCATGTGTTGACGGCCCTGAGTTTGACGCATCAGGAATAGACTGGGACGAGATGCTTAAGAGGCTTAACAGCTACAGATCTTTTGAAGATAAGGCAGGAGAAGAAACTGAATGCAGATTGGAAGGTGCAAAATGACAACAGAAGAAAAGAAAACCGCATCAGAGGAGCAGAAAAAAGAGCGTTTTATTCGTGTCGCCATGCAGGAGCAGGATCAAGTCGGAGGCCAAGCGGTCTTAGGAA
>JAUXBV010000468.1 GCA_030619215.1 Fibrobacterota bacterium
AGACCGCTTGGCCTCCGACTTCCTTTAAGCAGCATAACTATCCAGGCTCCCAATCCCGCTATATAAAACTGGCCGTCCGCAAGAATGTTAAAGAGAGCTGACAGGTATTTTTTCAGCCGGTGCTGCCATTTCATAAAAAGCCATATATGCAATAAAACAGGTATTTGAAGTAAATATGCGTATATCGGAGCATTACTGAGGCGCCAGTTCGGAAGGAAAGTCAGTCCTGATAAGCTGATCAAAATAATAAAAGAAGCCAGAAGAGCGGTAGATATCAGGCCTTTTACTCTCCTTTCACCAATTATTGTTATCAGCGTCTCTCTTCCCATGATCCGGTCTCCTTCAATATCCCTCAAATCAAAAATAAGAGACCTTAGATATGCCAGGAAGAATGTCCATAAAAAAATCGCTATTGTCGCAGCGCTGAGTTGGAAAATATTATTTGCGGCCTGTGGGATAAAAGTAATAAGAACAGCCCATGCCAGTGCAGCAAAAAGGTCGCGTGATGTTGGAATATCTTTTAGATTGCTGTATTTAAAAACCTTTTTCAGAGGGCGGGGGACTATGGTAAAATGGTACACAAATCCGGCAGCGGTTGGCACAAGCATCAGGTAAAAGAGCGTGAAACTATGGATTATACTGATACCTAAAAGGATGGCAATGCATCCGAGCGCAAGAATGGTCAGCTTTGATTTATAAGCATTGTAGAACCGGTAACGGCTTAAATCAAGATGCTTATTCTTTTCTATACATGCCAGGCTGTTCCAGAGATAAATCGACATTAAATAAAGGAATGAAAGAATTGCGCCATTTGGATCGAATTTCAATTCCTGCAAAACACTGGAAACATAATACATCGCCACTCCACCTGCCGCTACAAAGAAATTTACATTGGCAAGTACGTCGAAAAATTGCGCAAGCCTTCCAAGAAATGTCTTTTTGCTTGTCCTTGCAAGAAAATGGAGATGATCCGCAACACGCTTTATCATCCAGCCGGGAGTAGATGCGCCTGCAGTGATACCAATATTTTTCGATCTGGATATCTGTTTCCAGTCGATTTCCTGCTCTATTTCAATGTGCTGCGTCGGAGCTCCGCATTCACGGGATATTTTAGCCAGCCTGAGCGTATTGGCACTGTTTCGTCCCCCAACCACAATCATGGCGTCCGCTGTTTTTGCCAGCTCACGGGTTTCTCCCTGCCTTTTATCCGTTGCTGCGCAGATTGTTTTTTTAACCACTATTTCGGCATTTTTATAACGTTCTTTTACCCGGGCGGTGATTTCGTCAAAGGTAGCTCTATTGAATGTAGTCTGGGACACAAGGCATACTTTGTCAAAGTCAGGTAACTTATCAATATCATCAACCGTTTGAATGAGATAGCCTGCGTCTTTTGCATACCCCAATAATCCGGTAACTTCGGCATGCCCTTTGTCACCTGTTATAACAATGTTATAACCTTGTTCTCGGTATTTCCGGATCACTTTGTGCACGGTTTTGACTTTAGGGCATGTGCCGTCTATTACCGTATAGTTTCCTGAAGAGAAATGATTTTGTATATTCGGCGGAACTCCATGTGCTCTGATTAGAATAGTTGATCCCTCTGGTGGAGGATTATTTTCATCCAGCATTTTAATACCGCGTTCGCGCAGCATTTCAAGTGTCTGGTTATTATGGATAAGCGGCCCAAGGGAGTAAACCTGTTTGGAATCCCTGGAGGTGATATCTACCGCAAGGTCAACCACCCTCCGCACTCCCATGCAGAATCCGCCTGTTTTTGCGATTGTTATTTTCACGATGCTAAAATATGAGTAAATATAAAAAGATTAAGAATTTTTTGGTGGGGGAGGCCTCACCCCTTTGGGGCACTATAGCTCCCTCGCTGGAGCTAAGTTTCGCCCCAAATAAATGGCTGTAACATACTGCCTGTTTTCGCTCCCCGCTCTCGCCGCGCTAACGCTGGCGTAGCGGGCAACCAGCCAGTATTAACAGCCATTAATTCGTAACTCAACTGGATCTCCAGCTACCCCCTCAAAACAATATCAAAACGGGAGCTATAGGAAAAATACAATTTGTCAGTAACTATAATAACTAAACAGCCATCATAAATTATTTATGCAAAATTAATAGATAACCATGTATAATCAAGGTTAAATATTTGGGCTTGCCGCTCTTACCGTCACAAGCCATTTTATCAATATGTCCGAGAATAATAATACAAGTATAAAAGTTGAGAGCTTATATAAAAGCTTCGGAGACAAAAAGGTACTTCAGGAGCTCTCACTCTCCATAAACCCGGGTACTATTTTCGGCCTGGTTGGTTTAAATGGCGCTGGAAAAACCACCCTTATAAGAATACTCCTTGGGTTACTGAATCCTGACAAAGGTAGTTGCACTGTTTTAGGAATGAACCCTGCGGATCATAAAAAGAATTATTATCGCAGGGTGGGAGTAGTACTTGAACATAACGGGTTTTTCGGAAACCTCACGATGCTTGACAACCTCTCCTTTTTTGCCGAAGCCAGAGGTATGTCACGTAAACAAATGGACGAGTATTTTTCTCAATACTGGAAAAATACGGACATTGGAAAGGACAGCCGCAGTGTAAAATATTTTTCACGCGGCCAGAAGATGCAGTGTGCCCTGTGCCGGGCATTTTTAGGGTGGCCGGAGGTCTATTTCTTTGATGAGCCTGTGGTTGCTCTCGATATTGAAGCGTATGATCAGTTCTGTGAAATGGTGCGTATGGCTCAGTCAAAAGGGGCTACCATAATAATAAGCTCTCATCAACTTGACACTATAGAAGAATTATGCACATCCGTCGGGATCCTGGAAAAAGGTCAGGTGAATGTACTGGATACCTTTGCCAAGAAACAAAGAGATAAGGTGTGGTATATAAAGTCAGACTACAGTGACAATTATAAAAGTATTATTGAAGAAATTGCCGGAAGCCCGGTAACGTATCGGGATGGTAAGTGGCAGCTATCGGTCTCCGATAATACAGAAAGTGTTATTTCTGAAATTGTTTCAAAGCTCGTTTCTTCCGGGTGCTCTATTTATGAAGTTAAACCTGAAAAAGAGAGCTTTCGCAAATCGATAAAAGATTTTTACAATGGTGATTGATAATGAAAGATATCCGGCTGATTGTCAGGAAAGAGTGGAGAGGTTTTGCCAAGAGTGACAGGTGGATATTTGTTATTTACGGCATTCTTATTCTTGCATGGAGCTTATTACTTTCCAAAAACATGGGCATCCTCTCTTCAGGGGCCGGTTACTTATGGCTGGCTTTTTTCTCGGTTATTATCAGTGGCAACTTTTCAAATACGGTCTTTGTTGCTGAGCGCATGAGCGGCTCCCTCGAGATACTTCTTACTTCCGGAGTTTCACGCCAGTCGATACTTAATGGTAAGATACTTTTTATTATTATTGTGTCAACAGTTATGGGAGCGTTATGTTACTTTGTTGCATTGGGACTCAACGTTTTAAAAGGCGAAAATGTTAGTGTTCTAATTAAGATTATACCGATAGGGGAGGAGCTAATCCTTTATATATCGGCCTGTTTCATGAATGCAGCTTGCGGAGCATGGCTCTCGGTGAGGATTAGTAATCCGCGTATTCTTCCGTTCGTAAACCTTTTTGTTTTATTGGTTATTATTATTATACATGGAGTTTTATCGGAGATTTATTCATTTACACTCTGGTCTCTTATAATTGTAATAGCTATAACAGGAGTGTTATTTTACCTTTTTGCC
>JAUXBV010000149.1 GCA_030619215.1 Fibrobacterota bacterium
CGAACGAAAATTATGGCTTTATTTTAATAAGTGATGAAGAAATGAACAATACTCAACGCGCCTATGCTTCTTCAGACTTTACAGACAGCATTTCACTAAGACCAAAACTGACAATAGAAACTGGAACCGCTGTTACCTACTTTCCACAGATAGGGCTGAAAGATAAAATAAACCTTAAAATAACAAATTCAGCAGTAAGTTTTTCATTACCATTTAACAATAGCCTTGTGACGATAAGTAATGCAAGAGGCCAAAAGGTTGCGTTATTTGAAAGAAACTATGGAAACAAATACGAGATACCTTTAGCTAAACTTGGTGCCGGTGTTCACTTTCTCACTATAAAACATGATAATAAAAACGAAACAGTGAAGTTCTTTGTTATTAAATAACACTTGAGTTAAAGCTGTTCTGGGTTTATAGGTTCGGTTGTTAATATCCTAAAACCGACACGAAGCCTGAACTGTAATTGGAAACAAATACAAGATTTCCAGCAGGAAGCACTGCTATTCCCTTTGTTACTCCTCCAACTTTTATTTCTTCAATAACCGTATTTGTTTCGGTTTTAATCACCGATACCTTATTATACAGTAAGTTTGTCACGTAAACATATTTTCCATTTGGCAGTACCCTGACATCCCTGGGATAACCACTAACAGGTATCGTACAGAAAACACTATGGTCAGAGGTACGAATAACGGTCACCATTTCCTTCCATGGATTTACTATATACACATATTCACCATTGGGAAGTACAACAATGCCTTTTGAAGCTCCGTGAACCGGTATCCATTTTTCAACACTATTATCGGATGTTCTAATAACAGCAACCGAGTCACTATTGCAATTCGTTACATAGAGATATTCACCGCCGGGAAGGATACCAATATGCCTTGGCGAGCCGACAAGGTCTGTTTGGTTAACAATTTCATTGTTTACCGGATTAATCGTTGTGATATATGGTCCTGTAAATATAGCAGCATATAAATAGTTACCTGCCGGATGCGCTTTTATGCCTTTTGCACTACCGCTTAATTGGATGGTGTCAATAACAGAATTATTGATAGTTTGGATAACAGAGATAGTACTGATATTATAATTTGTAACATATACAATATCTCCCGAAGGCATTATTGTAATACCGATCGGTTTCATACCCACTGGAATCGAGTCAATAACCGTAAAGGTGTTGGTCTGAATCGTAAATACAATATCTTTATGTTCCTCAACACAATATACCGTTTCACCTGAAGGATGCGCACACATAAAACCCGGGTACATTGCGGTTTTAATTGTTTCAATTACCCGATAGGGATAGTCGCGAATAAAAACATTCACCCCCTCTTCATTACTCCAGCAAGAAGATGACTGGTCATCGAATGTTTTTACTATATAGTAATATTCTTTATCCAGAGATACGGTAGAATCAACAAACGTCGTTTCTTCAACTGCATTTGCCGTAAAAAGTATTGTTGCATTATGTTCATTTTCTACAATATCAGGTGATATTGAACGGTAAAGGGTATAATGGTCAAAATTGCGGTCATGGCAAGCAGTCCAGGATAAAATTACACGGCAATAATTTCCTGTTGTATCACAGATACTTTGTCCGGTTAACACAGAGGATGTTTGCCCTACATTCTCCGGTGAGAGGGAACACGACAACAAATAAAATAGAAACAGTTGAAATACAATATATTGATATTTCATTACCATTTTAGTACAACTTTAAGTTTACCACATGCATACCACCAAAGATATAAATAACATTTATTTTCTTTTTTTAGGCTTCTTTTTTTTATCCCTGACCTTTATCCTTCTCTCACCACTGGAGAATACCTGAATCGCAGACTCGTGTTTGACAGGACAATAGTGCTCGCATACGCCGCATCCGTTGCATTTTCTTCTGTCAACTTCCGGAACTTTCCACTCCCTTGTCTCCGTTACAATTGTTTTTTCCTTAATCGCATCATAGGGACATTGTTTTATACAGATTGCGCAGGGATATTTCTGAAGCCATGGGCGGCACCTGCTGCGGTCAACCACTGCATTACCTATTTTGATCTTCGGCTTTTGCTCTATCGCTACCGGTAAAAGGGCACCGGTCGGGCAGGCTTCGGAACAGCGGGTGCAATCTTCTTTGCAGTATCCGAGGCGCGGTATCAGTTTTGGTGTATTCCAAACTGCCAACCCGTCCGATCCTATGGTGCATGGGTGAAGAGCATTTTCCGGGCAAACGCTGATACATGCGCTACAGGTTATGCATCTTGCTAAAAACTCATGCTCCTCTATTGCGCCTGGTGGGCGTATCGGTGTAGGATTGTAGCGTCTTTTTATTGATATCAGCCATATTCTTTGGTGCGACCTATTAGCAATTACCGGCATAAAGAACATTCCGGCGAAAATTCCGCCGACGACTCGACGCCTGTCAATATCCGGGCCATAAGTATTAGGACTAAGGGGCTTTCCCAAAGAGAAAAAGGTACACTCTCGTTTGTCGGCTGAGCAGGCTCCACACAGTATACATTCGGAAGTGGATGTGTTCTCATGGTTGTCACTTGATATGGCTCTTGTTGGGCAAATACGTTTAGCGCATAATCCACAATCGGTGCATTTTTCCCAATTTATCTTCCTCGTAAAAATGGTAAGCCTGCTTATTACTCCAAGGAAAGCCCCACTCGGGCATATATACTGGCACCAGAACCTTCTGTCAAAAATCGCACCGGCAAGTATTAATACAAAAAGGAGAAAGGTTACCAGGCTGCCGGCAAATGCTCCATTCAGGAGAATTGGGGATTGTGCTATCTTTTCCCCGCCAATTTTAAAGAACCCCAATAGTGAAATGAAAAAGGGGTGTACTATAATTCCAAAAACGCGTGGAACAATACATAGCGGGTCCATAAATAATGGAAAGGTAAGCCCGCCAATGGCAAGTATTATAAATCCAATAAGCAGAATATATTTAAGTGCCTGAAGTTTGAGAGGAGGTCTTAGCGGTTGTTTAACTTTTTCTTTCCCTCTGAGGATACGGTCTGACAGGTCAATGATACTTCCGAGGGGGCAGGCAAACCCGCAAAAAACCCTGCCAAACAATACTGTTATTATTAAAATAACAATCCCTATTATCAGATAGGGCACAATAACACTGCGCGAAGCAATGGATGTTATTAAAGTTGAAAAGGGATTTACACTGAGGAACCACGCAAGGCCGCTGTTACCTGCATTTACCCGGAAAAAATCAAATGTAAAAAAAACTAAACTGAAAATTAAAAAGAAAATTATCTGGGAGATAATACGAATTTTTCTCAGCACTTTAAAGACTCCTTACATTACAATGATGCCCCTCACGCAGAATTATAATTTTGCTCTTCCTTTGCAAAGCAATAGAGCATTCTTATTCAAAATAGTTTTTATCTCCTTTCCCTGCCAAAAACCGAATTTCCCATGTTGAAAAATGAGCCATGCTCTTTATCGAGTTTAAAATAACGGGTATTAAAAAATTCAATTAACTGCCATGCATATAAGTCACTATAAATGGAATCATCCGCAGGCTGAGGGAGGACTATAACAAATCTGCCGGGCCTTTTTATAGACTCGGGTTTTATACCTGTTTCCTCCGGCCATTTATAATCGATCAATACATACCCGCTATCAGGGATTACTTGTATATTGTCAATGAGATACACCTCGCCTGCCCTATGCTGCATTAACGTATCACGTAACGCAGTAAATGTAGAAGTATCTTTTGTAAGGATGCAGGCCCTGCTGCTGTCCATCACCGATATAATAATCTTCTCCTCGAAATCTTCCTTTAACTGTTTCTGCTCTTTTATCATTTTGAACGTAGATATCCCGGCCAGCGAA
Organism: Fibrobacterota bacterium; assembly: GCA_030619215.1. GTDB lineage: Bacteria > Fibrobacterota > Chitinivibrionia > Chitinivibrionales > JANQEN01 > JAUXBV01. The sequence continues at coordinate 3,862 of JAUXBV010000149.1, forward strand.
ATGAACCATGTACCCACACATACTGAAGAAATTATCGCGAGAATTCTAAAAATCTTTTTATTGCCGATTACCCCAAATACGGCCAGGGGAATAAGATAGATATTGGTTCCAAAAAAAAAGGCCATAAACAGCAATCCACCTGAAACAGGGCCCGAAAGGTCTACGGCACGGGTTAAAGCGATCAAAAAGGAGGGACAAAAATTTATTCCTGTTACAACCCCTAACAGAAACGGGCTGTCCGCAAAGCGCCCCCAACGGCTTGCAATGCATCCTTTTTCACGCTGGTGGGTTCTGAATGCCGATATGAAAAGGACAATTGATAAGAGAACATACGCGACAGCCGTAAACCAGCTTCTGTTCAACTGGCCTATCTCTCTTCCGACAATACCGGCGCCGATCCCGAAAAGGGTGTACGTAATAAACCGGCCGATGGAAATTTTCAGAAGATTAATAAGGCTTTGGGACCAATTGGCTCCCCGCTGCATTAAATAAGGGGAATAGATAAAGCCGCATGTAAAAAGGCACAGGTGGCCGGTTGCTATCCCCAGCAGAAAACCTTCACTCAGGTACCGGAGTATCATAGGTAATTGGTCAATCCGAAAAACAGGCGAAGGGTATTGACAAATGCAGGATCCGGGTCATCCCAGTCGAACATCTTATACTCAGCACCACAGTTCAAGGAAAATTTTTTGAAGAAAGCCGAATTTTGTGCCCCTATTTTATAACGAACCATTAATTCCAGATCAGCCCGGTGGAATGAATATCCACTGCTGAGCGTATCGGTATCCTGAACAATACCTGTCTTACCCACACGTTCATCCCACATCCAGTATGCTCTTACTCCGGGTATGATATCTAGTTTTGGGATAGATGCTATATCTGCCGAAGCATACCCGCATAAGCGGGGAAAAAATGTTCCTAATGTTCCCCAACCCCCGACTTCAACAGATGATAGATTTTTCCATGCATTTCTGAATGCAAGCTCATATCTCTGCTTTACAAACCATTGAGAGCCTGTAGCCGGGGCAACCTCATATTCCAGATCACCTTTCAGAAACATACGCGGTTTTAATTTATAGAAAAGGCGAACATGCGATGTAATCCCAAGCTGGTCGGCATAACCCCTCTCATCCATGATTGAACACATATAATAACGAGGTAAAAGCTCACCGGTTCCTCTTAATTTCCGCTTAAAGAGCACGAAATCGCTTCCAACTCCAAGGGAGACATTTGCTATATTGTACCCGCCATAATCATTAAAATCATGCTTAGCCACACCCCTTGCAATAATCTGCAATTTTTCTTCCACTAATGAGAAAACCATTGAGCCATTAAACCATAAATCCGATTCATGCTGGTCTGCTTTGCTTTCCCCCAGCCGGTAATAATCATATAACAGATTATTATACAGTAGGTTAGCCATAATATTCATTCGCTTGGCAGGTATTTCCCAAAAGAAATCAGCACTATTTTTAAATCTCTGAACCATGGTTGCATCAATATGGGGAGTCTTTGATTTATAAAAAACTGGGAAATCATTCTCAAGGCTGTTTATGAAGGCTTGTGAAATGTATTTTATCTGCATTGTTCCAAGGCCCTTAAATTCCAACCCAAGAGAAGCGCGTGACCTTACCGGATGATTAACCGACCTTCCGGGGAATTTATTTGTTGCAGTGGTAATACCGTCAAACTCCTCACTGACAAGCAGTCCGAATTTCTCGGTAAAAGGAAAGTTGCCAAAATAGCGAAGGACAAGCTCATGCACCCATTCGTCGAGCTTTGTGTTTTCAGCTTCTTTCTGCCCGCCAACAAGATTGTAGGTAAACTCAATATCCTGTGCACTGAAGGAGGCAAAGGATAAAAAAGCCAATAATATCAATCCTGTTTTCTTCATATACAAAAACCTATTGAATCGCATCATAGGGGCACGCGTCAACACACTGACCGCAATTTATACATCTGGATACGTCAATGACAGCTTTGTTGTTAAGCATTATTACTGCATCAGCATTACAAACCTTGACACACTCTCCACAGCCAACACACCTATACTGGCTTACCGTTAAATATGCTCCGGAAGTAGGACCCGGATCACAGGCAAACAGGACTGCCATGAAGATACTTAACAAAACTGCAATAATAACTCTTTTAAGCTGTTTCATTAACGCACTGCTCCATATGAACAGATGTCTACACATTTATCGCACGCAATACACTCTTCCGTATTTATAACAGCTTTACCACGTATGACACTGATAGCTTTACCTTTTTTAGGGCACACACGCACACAATCGCCGCACCCGACACATTCCGGAGGATAGACATGGGGTTTTAACTTTGCCCCGATACCAATCCCCACGATAAGCATACATATAATTGAAAAGGTGATAAAAATCCTTTTCTTCATGCTTTTATTCTTTATTTTAATCTTCATATAAACAGCTATTCAGAAAGTGTATTAAAATTTACTTCCACGTGTTCAGTTACGGAAAAATACTGCCACACCATCCATGCATAATACTCTGTGTTTGGTGATAAATTATCTATGGTATACTTATATGTTACATCTCTGATGAAATTATTTGGCTCTCTGTTGAGAATCTCCTCAAAAGTATAACTGCTATCGCTGGAACTAAGCCGGATCCATATGTCACGATCTTTATAGCTATCTGTTTCGAACCGCAAATAGAGAATCACCCTGTTCCTTTCAATAGAACCGCCTTTAATATGAAGGCCGTTACCACCGGATGAAACCGGTGTTATATCTGTGGGTATGTCACTGTCCGGTATACTTGATACAGGCGATTTATCAATAGTGTCGGAGCAATCGATAATTATTCCGAATGAGGTAATTAAGAGAAGAATTATAAATAGATTAATAAAGGAGAACAGGGGCCTTTTATACATTGTCATCCGTTTCTGGCAATTCGAGCAACAGCTTCTATTTCACTGTGTACTTTGTAACTTTTTTCTTATCAGGTTCCTTTTTCTCAGCAGGTTCCTTTTTCTCAGCAGGTTCCTTTTTCTTAGCTTCCTTAGGTTTGGCTTCCTCCCCCTCTTCTTTCTTTTCGTCTTTTATTTTAATTGAAAGATCAGAACTGTCCGGGTAAATTGCCTCCTGGGGGCATACCTCTGCACAGACACCGCTCGCTGTACACTTTTGCGGATCTATTACAAAGACATCTTTTCCGTCAACCTTCCCCTCACTGATCGCTCCCTCCGGGCATTCCTCGACGCAGGTACCACATGCATCACATTTACCAGGGTCAATGGTAAAATATTTCTTTACACCTGCAAAACTCAAAATCACTGCGCCTATTATAAAGAATATTGAGAATATGGCGATAAAGGATCTTTTTTTCATAAATAAACCTCCAAATTAAAGCTGATACCTCCCTCGATAGCTCCTCTGTAATAAAAGATAACAAAAAACCGGAGCATTGCCCATATAAAAATTCGTTTTATTCGACAAATTATTTTATCATAGCATTATATAAATTAATTCATTCAAGAAAATAATGATAAAAAATATCTTCCTATAGTAAAATTTGACTGAAATAAAATGGCTTTAAAAAGCTTAATCCCGAATTCTTTTTAAATAATTATATGATATTATTCATTATCTCCGAACACAATACC
>JAUXBV010000157.1 GCA_030619215.1 Fibrobacterota bacterium
AAAATCATAATAATAGTATATGTTCTTCCCTTTAATAAAGATTATATACTTTATTCTTGAAATAAGAATGCATGAAAAGTAAACTAATAGAGTCTGTGTTTGATTATAAGGACTGTAAATAATAGGGATAATTATGGAAAAATTGAAACAGGTATTTTATTATGGGATTATTTCTTTAATCATTTTTTTTCTCCTTCAATCTTGCATGAAAAAAGAAGAGGAGAAGTCTTTATTAAAAGTGTTTAAGGTTTCAGGAACAGTAGAAGCCCTTCGTAAAGATAAGTGGATTCAGTTACAAAAAGAATTTTATATAAAAAATGAAGATATTATAAAGACAGGGAAGGATGCTCGTGTATCTATTCTTGTTGGCGATAATAGAATTATATATTTGAACGAAAATACAAAAGTTAAAATAGAATATATTCACAATGAGGACTATTCAGATTTGAGTCTTAATTTCAGTCTTGAATATGGAGAAACTTTTGCTGAATTTATCTCGTCTGAAAACATCAGTGCCGCTTATGCGGTTTCCACTCCTATTGTTTCTGTTGTCGGAAAGAAATCATGCTTTAATGTTAAATATTATGGGAAGAAAGAAATTGCTATTGTAAAGGTGTTTGAAGAGCTCGCAACTATATTCCCTACAAATCAGAATAGCGTGGACGTTGCGGAATGCAATAAAATTCTTATAAAAAGTGATGGAAATGTCAGCAGGCTTGTCTCTCTGACAAAAAAGGATATTGATGAATTAAAAAAGTGGGTGGATGAGGATAAAGTAGAGCACATAGTTGACATTTCCCGGTGCATCGGTGAAAAGGAGGAAAAGAGAGATTTACCGCCGGTATGGAAAGGCGAGCCAAAGAAGCGCTGCAAACCGAATGTTGCATTTGCTGATGAGGTTTCAGCACAGGACCCGGAAGGGACGGAAGTGCAGTATTTTCTTCTGAAAGGTCCCAGAGGTATGAGCATTTCTGTGAGGGACGGCGCCATTCGGTATAAGCCCAAAAAACCGGGTACCTTTGAGGTGCGGATCAGTGCAGAGGATGAAGCCGGGAACTCTTCCGTTCTGCAGTATTACCTGACGGTGGTTGGCAAGCTTAATGCTGTTTTAAAGATACCGGAAACGGTTAAAGCCGGGGAAGAATTCACAATAGATGCTTCCCGATCTGTCAATAGCAGGGGAAGAAGAAAAGGGCTTTCATACCGGTTTGATGTTAATAATGACGGTAAATGGGATTTTCCCGGCCCAGGTGAGTTTGGTAAGGAATCCTCTTTCAGGTATTCATATAAAAATCCGGGGGAGTATACGATTAAAGTACAGATAAAAGATCAGGATAAAAATAGTGACTTCGCCTCAAAGTCGATAGAGGTGACCGTTCCGCCGGAGATACAAATATCCTTTACTCCTTTGTATGGCACCGTAGGAATGGAATATACGCTTTCAGTGAAGCAGCCTAAAAAGAGAGATGAGCCTTTAAAAAAACTGATTGTACGGTGGGACCTGAATGGAGATGGCCGATGGGATTATCCGGGAGACGGAAGCTTTACTGATGAATTAGAGATACAGCATATTTGGGATAAACCGGGTGTCCACAAGGTTACGGTTGAGGCCGAAGATAGAAGTAAAAACAGAATATCTGTTTCCAAAGGTATCAAGGTATATAAAGGTGTGACCATTGAAGAACTACAGGGGCCGGATACCGTCAATATAAATGAAAATATTGCTGTTACCTGTATTGCAAAGGATCCGGATTTTGCTTTAGTTGAGTATGCATGGGACTTTGCCGGCGTCGGAATGTTTTCAGAAAAGTCAAAAAAGCCGTCGGTAAATTTTTCCTATAAGGAAGCCGGGAAATACACCCTGGTCTGTTGTGTTACCAACGACAAAGGTATGAGCGCTTCGGAGTCAAAAAATATTATTGTCCTTAACTTTACCACCACCATTGACGCGGGCGGGCCGTATAAGTCGAATGTTAATATACCCTTTACCGTTGAAGGGCTGGCAAAGGATGTTGACAATAAGATAGTCTCCTATTTCTGGGATTTTGATAATGATAGAAAATTTGAGTGGCAATCAGAAAAAACAGCAAAAGCCGGGCATACATTTTCCAGGCAGGGTACCTATATTATTCGCTTCGGCGCAAAATTGGATGACGGGACAGTCGCAGAAGACACTGCCACCGTGGTAATTGCTAACCGCCCGCCGAAAGCGCTGGCAGGAGAAGATATAGTTTCGCGTAAAAATAAGAAGGTTAAACTGAACGGTATCGGAAAAGACCCGGACGGAAACATCGTGAGATATGAATGGGCTCTTGAGAATGATGGTAACTTTTGGTGGAGTTCCGAGGATACAGGATTTATAGAACGTCCTTTTGCTGAATACACTTCCGCAATTTTGAAAGTAACTGACTCTGAGGGAGCTTTTGCCACAGACACGGTTAATATTATCATCTGCCCCAAGGGGATGAAAATAATTGAACAAGGGAATTACTGCGTCGATATTTATGAATGGCCGAATAAGAAAGAAGCAAAGCCCGTAAGGCAGGTTACATACCAGGATGCAGTTGTAGCATGCAAAAAAGCCGGAAAACGCCTCTGCACTGCAAAGGAATTAGAGACAGCCTGTAAAGGTAATAAGAAAAATTTTAACTATCCCTATGGCCGGAGATATGAGCCCGAGAATTGTAATACCTATGGTAACAGGCACATCGAAAATCAGGTTGCAGCAAGCGGTGAATTCCCGGAGTGTGTGAGTCGCTACGGCGTTTTTGATATGAGCGGTAATGTTGCAGAGTGGACTTCCACAGGGGATGGCACGTTTAACTATGTTGTTGGTGGCTGGTGGCAGAATGGGGAAAAGAGGGCAAGGTGCAGCTCCTATATCCCGCTTAAGAAGAGCAAAAAATTTATCTATGTTGGATTCAGGTGCTGTAAATAATATATTTCATTAAGAGATTCGGATATTCAGATTGATTAATATTGAGTTAAGCGGCAGGGCATATTTGATATGACCTGTCCGCTTCTACTCAATATTATCCTATACTTAGGATAATAATACTCATTCACCATATTAGAGAGGAGAGAGTAATGCGCTTTCCTGCTATTTTTCTAACAGCTCTTTTGATGTTATGCGGAGTCGTTTTCGGACAGACAGACCCTGCTCAGGAAAAGAAAACGGAAGAAACGGCAAAAGAGGTTCAAACCGCAGGTAAAACAAAAACTGAAAGTGAGAAGGCTGTGCCTTTAGAACAGGCCGAGCCCTCCGGGCTTGAAGTCACTCGCGCCGCTATATGTATGGGAATTGACAACCGTGAACCGCAGGAAAGTGCCGAGAAGTTCTCAAAGGACGTGGGAAAAGTATTTTGTTTTTCCCATATCAAAGGCGCTGACAAACAGGTGAATGTTGTGCATAAATGGTACTATAAATACAAACTGATGAGCAGTATTGCATTACGCGTAAAAGCTAATAATTGGAGAACATACAGCTACAAGACTATTGCCCCGGATATGGTGGGCGAGTGGAAGGTTGAAATTGTCAATAGTGAAAATGATGAGCTTTTGCAGTTGTTGAAGTTTTTAGTTGAGTAAGTTTACATTTTGGTAAAATCATATATTTTTAAATTTTATTTTCTATAAACGCTGGCTTAATATCTGAAAAGACGTTTATATGCTACAGTTTCTCCACTATATGCAAATACAGCATTTCTGTCCGCTGCAATAACTATATATTTTACAGGTTCTGGCTGTGCATTTATCAACAGATTTTCCTTCCAATAATTTTGGAAACAATCGTTGGTAAAATAGACATCTCCCGCAGCAGTAATAGCCCAGCCGGCTTTTGAAGTTAACATCTCAATCTCCATTACATTCAAACCGGAAAGCCTTGATGTGAAGGTAATAGTGCCAGTAGAACGGCCGTTGCTCGTCATATAGATATTTAAATTTGAACTGTCCACAACGTATACAGTGTCACCATCATCTGATGCTACATCAAGGTCTATTATTTTTGACACACCGCTAATGGTTTGTTGAGCCCACCCTGATCCGCCACCTTTTCTGTATAAACCATTATCCTTGCTTGTGACGAAAGCATAATCATTTCCTCTCGCTGCCATGATATCATCAATATATCTATCAGGCATGTTAGGCGTTTGTAGATTGGTAGTAGTAGGATTCACATCATTATAATCATCAAATTCCACCACACCTAAGAATGTATTGGGATCCTCATAAATCCAATATAAGGCAAGTAAATCACCATTATTAGAAATGTCTAAAGAACCCATATTGAGTTGCCATTCTGTATTGCCAAGAGAATCTGGTGCGTTAGTAGGTGAGTAAGCAAATATCGATCCATAACTATAACCACTCCATCCTTCTAAATATATTTTGTTATTGTATATTTTTATGTCTTTAGTAGGATAAGCCATAGATATATCATCAGCTGTTGTGAAACTCGCACCACCATCTACTGAATATTGAAAGCGACCACCCCACTTACACGAATAAACATTATTACTATTTTCGGCGCCATAGAATACACTTCCTGAGCCAGTATTTTCACTGCTCCTTAACTCCCAGGTATGAGCATTAATAGTTATATCCCATACATGTGAATCTTCTCCTCCGTTTCCATCGTTTACTGTTGCAGTAACATTTGAATAGGTTTGTACCAGAAGTTTTATCCTGTCTAACACTAATTGCATTTCTTCATTTGTACCATTATATGTAAGACCTGGAGGTTCGTTTGAAAGAGTAATCGTTAAAGCATCACCATCGGGATCTTCTGCTTGAAGTGGGGCTGTATAAGTAGCGCCTCCCATTTCAAGCGTAGCATTGCTTGGTGTTGTGGTAAAGTATGGCGGACGGTTAACATTTATTACGGTAATAGTGATTTCTTCATTATCAGCAAGCTGGGGCGTTCCATTATCAGTAACCGTAAACGTAATATTGTATGTCCCTGAATCGTTATATGACGGAGTCCAAGAAAAGGCTCCAGATGATGTATTGAATGATGCTCCTGTGGGAAGTGTGCTTGATGAAAGTGTTAAAACATCGCCATTATCCGGGTCAGTAGCTGTTACAATGAAATTCAAAGCCTGGTTCTCATATACATTCTTATCTCCAATTGAACCAAGTACAGGAGCGCGGTTTACATTGTTAACGGTAATAGTGATTTCTTCATTATCGCTGAGTTGAGGTGTTCCATTATCAATAACTGTAAAGATAATATTGTATGTTCCTGAATCGCTATATGACGGAGTCCATGAAAAGGCCCCATTTGACGTATTAAAAGATGCTCCTGTTGCAAGTGTACTTGATGAAAGTGTCAGAACATCACCACCATCCGGGTCAGACGCTGTTACAGTGAAACTCAAATTCTGATTTTCATCTACACTCTTATCACCAATACTTGATAACACAGGCGGACGGTTAACATCACCAATTGAAATCGTAATTGATTCAAGATCGCTTAAGTCTCCGTCTGATGCAGTAAAAGTCACATTATCATAATTACCTACATCATTAAAATCTGTAATCCACGAAAAATTTCCTGTACCATCTCCATTATCTGTGAATGTAGCATCATCAGGTAAATTAGTTGCTGATAATGTTATTGCATCCCCATCCGGGTCAGTCGCTGTAACTGCGAATGTAAGTGGCTCATTTTCATTCCCACTTTGATTACCTATACTTGAAAGGACAGGCGCTCTGTTTGAATCTATAATCTCAATATTTATATAAAAAGTATCCCTTGCATCAGCTTTATCCTTTGCGTAAAATGCAATGCTGTCAAACACATGATTTGTGCTTTGGTTAGATACAGAAAAGGAGGGTGTATAGGTAAATACCCCGCTTGCAGTATCATAACTGCCGTCACCAGCGGCAGGATTATCATAAGGTGCATTTGCCGCGGAAAGAAGTACTGCAGTGTCTCCTGCATTAATGTCACTTACCGAAACAGTACATACGTATGCAACTTGTTCCTTTACACTTACGGTCTGGCCTGAAATGAGACCTTTTATTGATATCACAGGAGAGAAATTAATATCTCCAACTCCCACCATAACATCAACATATCCTGTATCTTGACCGTCTGTAGCGCCGAGCCTCACGTCATATTGTCCTTCGTCATTTATACCCGCAATCCATTCAAGCTGAGATTGTGTAAAAACAATCGTTCCCGGATTTGGAAGGGTTGTATATGCAAGAAAGCAGGTAACCTGCTCGCTGTCGGGGTCCTCTGCCTTGAATTGTATAACAAGCGTATCGCCTTCACCGATCAAATACTGAAGTTGAGGCAGACTGTCCTCTGTCAGAAAACGTGGAGGACGATTAACGTTTAAGACTGTCAGTTCAAGCGTTGCATTTGCAGTTTTCTCTCCGTCGCTTGCTTGTATTATCACTGAATATACACCAGAATCATCGAAGCCTGATGTAAACTGGTAAATGCTACCTATAATTGTATCACCATATAGGCGTACATTCGATAGCAAACTAAATGTAATAGTATCACCATCTTGATCTATACATGAATCAGAGAGATTAAGGCTGTATGTTTCTCCCTCGGAGATTCTCCCATGCATGGTATCATGCAGCCATTCCGGAGCATGATTTCCTGTTGACGTATCATAATAAAAAGTTGAATATAACGTATCTGTATTATTATTTAAACTTGCATCGATAGCAATTACTTTAACCGTATTGTAACCTTCAGATAGAATTAATGTGTCCTTATAAAGACTGTCATTTGAAGTTACCACACTATCGTTTATTGTTACAGAGGAGAGTCCGCTTTCATCTGTTACAATATACTCAACCTCTAGTATTGAATCAGCTGTTGTTGAGCTGTCAGGAGGAGAATTAAGTTTTATTACAGGTTTAGTTGTGTCTATCACAGAGGTTATAACCGTCAGAGTGCATGCTAAACTGGTATCAATACCATACTCATTACTGACGATACATTTATAGACTCCATTATCAGCCAGTGTAAGCGATATGAACAGCAATGAATCATCTGACGCACCGGAAATAATAGTATTGTTTTTTGACCATTGGAAAGTTAAAGGTTCTGTTCCTTCTGAAATAACAACATACATTAAATAAGATGAATCAACTTCTGGAGTACCATAGGTTATTATTGTGTCATTTTCAATTTTAGGTGGAATATCAAAAGGAGGCTTAACCGGATCTCCGCAGAATATAAAGATACATAATAAAAGAAAAAGAGAAAGGTAAAGTGAAGTGAGTGAATTTTTACTGTTCATATCGATTCCTTCATGTTTTGCTGATTTAATGGATTAAAATTTAAACTATCTATTACTTTTACTTTTATTCAGTAGAAATATTGATTTCCAAAAAGAAAATATAACTC
>JAUXBV010000218.1 GCA_030619215.1 Fibrobacterota bacterium
AAGAAGCCGGTCATACAGAAAAAGAAAGAATGCCGTAGCTATACCTATAGCAGTAAAAAGAATCCAGATTCTGGATGGATTGTATGTATCCCATAGCATCTGAGTTAGTTGGGCGTGGGTCATATTCATAAGTTCGGCAGCACGGGCGATATAATCATTTTGTGTAAAAGTTTTACCGGTTTCCGCAATTTTAGACCCGATATCCGGTATTGAAAGGCTGCGGGCAGCAACCTCTGTTTTGAGAAGAGTAATTTTATCAGACATAGCCTGGTATACAGGACCTGAAAGGTACTTTGTCAAGTAATTGCCGCCGGCCATGGGCAAAAAAGAACATCCCATGTACAGTGCCGTTTTATCTTTCGGCGCTATTTTTCCAATATACTCTGTAACCTTAATCGAACTTGACATCTCGCCAAATGCGAAAATAGTAATACCAATAATAATAAATAGTCCATTGCTGGTCATAAAAGCAAGCCCTGTTCCTAAAGAGCAGATTATTATTCCTGATATGATTGCATTAAGAGGTTTCATGCGCATAACAATAGTAGAAATTATTACCTGGAATATAACAATAAGGCCTGCATCAAGGGTAGTAAACATTTCCGGAGGAATAATACCGTCTTTGCCTATCAAGGATGCGAGTTTAGGTGATATAGATTCAAGAAAGTTATAAATTGATGCGGTTTTTCCCCATTGATCGATGAAATTCGGGAGCGTATAGAATAACTGGTTGAACATTGTCCAGAACCCTACTATAATTAATAAAAAGATAATGAAATGCGGATCTCTGAAAATTGTTGTAATATTATTAAAAATTTTCTTATTTGATTCGCCTATAGGGAGGGAAAGTACCCAGCCTGAGAATTTGAAACAGGTACGGTTATAGCTTCTGTTAAAAAGTGCTATAGGAGTTTCGAGTAAAAATATAGCCAGAAAAATTAAAAATCCTGAAAGAAAAATGAGTGTAGATGTAATAAATACAAAAAGAATTTCAACATAATCCTTTACATTAAAAACATTATCTTTTTGATTTTCTTCCAATGAAGGATCTTTATAAAAAAGCAGCAGTAAAATAAAATTAATGGAGATTATAACCGCGCACATATAAAAGACCCAGTCCCACCCCAGGTTGTCGTTTGTTCTGAGCAGTTTTGCTGCAATAGGCCCTATTAAAGCTCCTATGTTAACCATCATGTAAAAAATACCAAAACCAATTGAGGAGGTTTCGTCATCAGTGGTTTTCGAAACGGTAGCAGTTATAACCGGTTTGAAGAGTGCTGCTCCCAGTGCGACATAAATGAATGAAAAATAGACGCTAGTGTAGGTTGTACAGGTACCCATCAAAAAATATCCGGTAGACATTATTGCATAAGCCAAAAGCAGAATTTTTTTATACCCGAATCTATCTGCAATGGTACCGGTTATTATGGGAAGTAAATAGAGCAGAGAGGTTACGGTTCCCATTATGTTTCCTTTTTGGGTCTGTGAGAAGCCAAGCGCCCCCTCGTCAGTAGATTTCGTAAGGTAAAGAGCAAGAACAGCAAAGAGGCCGTACCATGCCCAGCGTTCCATAATTTCCATGGTATTTGCAGTCCAGAATGTTTTGGGAAACTTTTTTATAGCTTTTGTAAATCCTGACATAATTAATCCTTTATATAGTTAAAAGGTTTAGTTATTTTTTAATTTATTTATAGCAGTTGAATTTTCAAAAGAGATTATTGTTTGGACTTTCAAAATAGAGTATTAACACCTTTAATGTCAAAATATTGCTGTTTCAATGGATTATTATTTTTTTGGAGGATTAAAATTTAAATTAAAAAACAATATATAAGCAAATAACAAAGATAAATTTTATACTAAAGCATAAGGTACAAATTTACCCAGTGCCCTTCAGGGTATTTGTACAAGGTGCCCTTTAGGGTATAACATTATGTAGAAGCAGAAAGCCTATTTCCATAGCCTTCTGCTTAACATAATGTTATTTTCAATAATAAAAATATTAAGGAGATTTTTTCTAAATGGAGTAATCACATGTTCAACGATAAAAGAAGCAAGAAGGTAATCCTTGTAGCCCACTGCATTCTCAATCAAAACACCAAGCTTGACAGGTGTGCACATTATCCCGGACCGATTAAAGAGGCAACTGAGATCCTGTTTCATTCAGGTTGTGGAATAATTCAGATGCCATGCCCGGAACTCCTGGCATTGGGGTTGGACAGGGAAGTGGAGGAAGGAGCAAATCCAACGGTTGAATCTGAGGATACAAGGATAGCCATTCGAATGACAGGAGCGAAAGCGCAATCGATATGTCAGGAGATTGTAAATAACATTATCCACCAGCTTGAAGAATACAGAAAACACGGCTTTGAGATTGTCGGGCTGGTTGGGATAAATGGTTCACCTACCTGCGGTGTGGAAACCACCTGGACAGATAACGAAGAGCATGAAGCACCCGGTCTGTTTATTGAGATGCTTCTTAAAGAGTTGGGAAAAAGAGACCTTTCTATAAAGATGAGAGGGATAAAAGCTCTTGAGCCGGGAGAGGCCATTACTGCGGTAAAGCAACTGTTAAGGGGATAATAAGAAAAAAAATGAAAAACTTACTCTATAAAATTGACAGGGACCGTTTCAGAAAAAAGCTGTTGAAATATACTGGCCAGGCTTTTGGGCTTCTTCCTGAAGTAAGTAATCCCGATATACTTGATATTGGTTGCAGTACGGGAGTACCTGCCTTGGAGCTGGCAAGACTTAGCAAAGGCAATATAACAGGAATTGATGTTGATGAACAATCAATAGATATATTTAACGAGAAAATTGATAAGCAGAAACTGAATAGCAGGATTAAGGCCGTAAAACTCTCAATGTTTGACATTGATTTTCCGGATGAAACATTTGACATAATCTGGGCTGAAGGCTCAATATTTGTCATTGGTTTTAAAAAGGGTTTAGTGGAATGGAGAAAGCTTCTCAGGAAGAACGGTTTACTGGTTATTCATGACGAGTTTAAAGATCATGATAAAAAAATTGCCATGATTTTTGAAAACGGCTATAATATGATTGACTGCTTTATGATATCTTCTGATGCCTGGTGGGAGGAGTATTATAAGCCGCTTGAAAAGCATATTAAAAAGTTATTTAACAAATATAAAAATGACACGGAAGCTCAGAGCATTCTCAGGAAAGAGCAGAACGAGATAGATACCTTTAAAAGCAAGCCGGAAAACTGCAGCTCAATATTTTATATACTTCAAAAATTTTAAAGAATAAGTAGAGATAACCTGGACAAATGGTAATATTGTACAGTTTATAATCCCAAATCATAACCAAAACGAGAGAAAAAATAATGTCGTATTTAATAACAATATTTCTCTACATGATTATATAATAATATTGATTTAATCTATAGTCGGATTAGCACTGTTATAAAAGGAAATAAACCTTGAGCTTCTCAAGCATCATCGCAAGCGTATTAATATTCTTAGGCGCCATTGTAATGGCTTATAGCATAAAGAAGTTCGGTGATTTACCCAAAATGCTGCGTCATTCAGCCCTTCTATCCGAAAGACCCCGGTTAAAGAGATTCCTCAGCCTTCACCGGTGGTTAATGGTCTTTTTCCTTTTCGGTTATCTGGTGGTGCTTATCTCAATAATAACCCAGGTTCATATAGTAAGTGAGTTATTTGTCAGCACTATATTCTTTTTTGGCGCCATGTTTGTTTTATTCGGTATTCTTTTAGAAAAGAGGATGCTGGATTCCCTTGAGCAGAGGTATGGTGAAGCGGTCTCCGCAAACGAGTCGCTGCAACTGAAACAGGAGGAGCTTATCAGCCTTAACAGGCAGCTTGTTGACGAGATTGAAAAGCGGAAGAAGGCGGAAGAGCAGCAGAGAAGGACGCAGGAGGAGGTGCACCAGTTTCAGAAGCTGCAGGCCATAGGCACTCTTGCCGGCGGTATCGCCCATGACTTTAACAACATGCTGACCGGGATAATCGGCTTTGCCGACCTTATAAAAATCAAGGTTGCCGGCAGAGACCCGGATATGGAAAAGTTTGTGGATACCATCATCGATTCATCCTATCAGGCGTCGGGATTGACCGCGAAGCTCCTTGCCTTTGCGCGCAAAGGCAGGTATGAGATGGCTACGGTGAATATACACGAGATCGTT
Source organism: Fibrobacterota bacterium (assembly GCA_030619215.1). Taxonomy (GTDB): domain Bacteria; phylum Fibrobacterota; class Chitinivibrionia; order Chitinivibrionales; family JANQEN01; genus JAUXBV01. The sequence continues at coordinate 4,166 of JAUXBV010000218.1, forward strand.
GGGGATGTGATCAACCTCCTCAAGCATTCCGTTGACAAGAGGATCACCATCACCACGAACCTGTCAGCGTCGCCTTCTACAGTGGTGGGGGACGGTACCCAGCTTCAGAATACAATCCTGAACCTTGCGGTGAACGCGAGCGACGCAATGCCCCGGGGCGGGGAACTGAACATTATCACGAAAAAGGTTCACATGGATATGGACAAGGTAAAAAGATATAACTACAAAATTGAGCCCGGCAATTACCTGCTGCTTTCCGTTTCAGATACCGGCACAGGCATGGACGATACAACGAAGAAAAGGCTGTTTGAGCCTTTTTTTACCACCAAAGGTCTCGGGGAGGGGGCAGGCCTGGGCCTGGCAAGCGTCTACGGTATTGTAAAGGACCACCACGGCTCCATTGAAGTGGAGAGCGAACCCGGCAGGGGAAGTACCTTTACCATTTACCTGCCTCTCACGGAACAGCCGGTTACCGGCGCTGTTGAACATACCGACCACCTGCACGAAGGAACCGGTAAGATACTGGTCGTTGACGATGAAGAGGTTATCCGGAATATGCTCTCCAGAATCTTCGAAGGCCTGGGGTATACGGTAGAGGTGTGCAAGGACGGCCAGGAAGCGGTTGAGTACTACAGCAAAAACTACCGTAACATAGATGTCGTTATCCTGGATGTCATGATGCCGCGCCTGGGCGGTTACGACTGCTTTCTGCGGCTTAAAGAGATAAATCCGGATGTCAAAGCAATTGTCGCATCAGGCTATTCCGCAGGTAAGGATGCCAAAAGAATTATTGAAAAAGGAGCGCTCTGCTTTATACAAAAGCCTTTTGACGTCAGGAAGATCTCGCAGATAGTGCATGAAGTGTTAAACAAGAATTAAACTTACGGTATAAGCCTTATCACCCCTGATTATTTTTATAATGTATATACCTTTACATAGCTTTTTATCTGATAATTGGTACCACTGTTTTTGGGAACCATTAATAGTTTCAATCTTCTTACCATTTACATTATACAGTGATATGCTATAATGGCCGGAAAACGGTATATATAATCTTATTCCCGAACCGTTTTTATACAGTCGTAAACCATTACCAAAGCCCAATGAGACGCATAATGTAGGCGAAAAACTACCGAATGATTATGGCATTCATGATATGAGCGGTAATTTATATGAGTGGTGTAATGACTGGTACGGCACGTACGGCAGTGATACTAAGGTGGATCCGGAAGGTCCCCTTGCCGGCACCGGCAAGATTATTCGAGGGGGGAACTGGCTTACTTCTGCAAAGTACTGCCGGGCTTCATACCGAGGCTATACGGGTGCAGATTTTTGCTGCAGCGCCATCGGTTTTCGTATTGCACGGTCGTTATAATCAGATTTATAAATTACAATTTAAATATATAAGTTTTACTTCACTACACTAACACGCCTTACCACAACATCCCTCCCGGATTCCAAACGAACGAAGTAGATACCTGTACTTGAAGGCTGCCAGGTTAGATTTTCTACACTATGCGAATTTCCGGTTTTCCACTGAAGTTTTCCCTGAATGTCATAAACTCTCAATGTGTATGGTTTATCGGTCTCTACATTAAAAGTAATATTTTTATTCAGGGTGTTAACATTAAGCTGAAAAGAAGGTTTCAACTGATAGTTGTTTGAAACAACAGGAACAGGAATATCCCACATCGCTTCTATTGCATCGATGTCACACTTTCCATCAATCTTTACATATCGCGCTTCATCCAAATTTCCATCTGACAGATCAAATTCTGTTCCACTGCTTCCGTCTCCAAGAGATTTCCATGGGCCGTCAATATCTTCTGCAGCAAAAAATTCGTAAGAGCCATCACCATGAACTTTAAAATCACTTCCATTAATATTTTCAATCGAATATTGCATATCGAAATCAATCTCGTTGTTACTGCTAAGATTAAAAGTCTTAGTATCGTTTTCTGCTAAAGCAGCGTGTGTAGGTCCTGATCCGACTTCGGTAAACGTAACTTGATATGCCCATGTACTTCTGCCGGA
>JAUXBV010000495.1 GCA_030619215.1 Fibrobacterota bacterium
CGTGTCCTTCGAGCCATAAGGTGAATGCGAAGAGTATAATAAAAAAAATACAACCCCATAAATTATAAATGATATTCTCTCATTCACAAATCATAATAGCATATTACGGAGTTACAATATGACCTGCCCTGGATAAAATTTCCATTATCTCATATCTGCCAATGCCTTTTTAGACATTAGTACGGGTTGGGGGCAGGACTTGCCTTTTGCGTCAACAATGTTTTCATCCATAATAATATCAGTCAAAAGCCATTTCTGTTTTCCACACTTCCCAGACTTTACCTACCAGATCCGGTCCCGGTTTTAATGTCAGTTTACCCGGTTTCCAGCCGGATGGTGTCGCTTCAGTGCCTTTACTGTTTCTTACATGCTGAAATGCTTTAATCTGTCTTATGGTTTCACTTACATTTCTGCCCACAGGAGGTGTAAGAACCTCAAAGCCCTGTACCACACCATCAGGATCGATAAGGAATCTTCCGCGGGCCTCAACGCCGCCATCCTCGTCATATATACCATAGATTGTACCTACCTTGCCTCCGGCATCGGACAGCATGGGGAATGGCACACCACCGTTAACCATTTTTGAGAGCTCATTATCATTCCACATCTTATGCACAAAAACGCTGTCCACACTCATGGAGAGTACTTCAACACCAAGGTCTTTGAATTCCGGATATTTCTCGGCAACTGCCGAGACTTCGGTAGCTCAAACAAAAGTAAAATCACCGGGATAAAAACACAACACTATCCATTTACCCAGATATTCCGACAGTTTTACATTAACAAAACTACCGTTAAAATAGGCTGGTGCTGTAAAATCAGGCGCTTTTTTACCGACTTTAATCATGCTTACCTCCTTGGGTATGACTTGTTCTTTATTCTCTTTTTTAATTTCCTGTTTTCCTTCTTCTCCTACCGGCCCACCGGTAGGTCGAGCACAACCGACTTTCATTTCTTCCGGCATCATCACCTCCTTTTTCAATTTCTACAATCGTATCTGATTAACAAAAACCTGTTTATTAACGAAATTAACCCCCACCAACGATGCGGATAACCTCGAGCTGATCTCCCTCTCTGAGCAACGTTTTCCGATGTTCGTCCTTTTTGACAATATTCCTGTTAAGCTCTATCACGACCTGTTCGGAAGCGGCTTTTTTTTCCCGCAGAAAATCCTTTATTGACAGGTTTTCCGATACATGCTCAGTTTTGCCGTTGACAATTATTTTCATCTGTTCCTCAATAGACCAACCTGCTTTTAAATCTTTTCTTTCACGCCCGCTTTTATCTCCTCAAGCCTCTCCCTTGAAGGGATATATTTGCTGTCAAAACTACCCTTTACCTCAAAACCCGAATCCTCAAGGTAACCTTCAATTTGTTTTACACTCATACTCCCCCACCCGTATGAGCCGAAGGCAAACGCTTTTCTTGACTTAGGCGAAAGCCCCTTCAGGTATGTGAGAAAAGATGCAACAGAGGGCATCATATTTTTATTCAGAGTTGGGGAACCCACGCAAATATACTCAGCCAGGATAAAATGTGTCATAATATCTGAGATATGATTATTCTGCAGGTTGAACAGCATGGTATTGTAACCTTTTTCCTCAAATGCATCCCGCATTGCAAAAGCCATTTTTTCTGTGGAATGCCACATGGTATCATATACGATCACAGCTTTCTTTTCTGTAGCATTGGAAGACCATTTCTGATATTCACCAAGTATTTCGCTAATATGTTTTCGCCAGATGAGCCCATGGCTCGGTGCGATCGTCTCTATATCCAGTTGCGAAGCAGCTTCCAGAGCTTTCTGCACCTGAGCTGAATACGGCAATACAATGTTCGCATAATATTTCCTTGCTTCCTCAAGTATAATATCCAGCGGAAATTCATCGTCGAATATCTCTGAAGATGCTATATGCTGGCCAAATGCATCGTTTGAAAATAGTATTTTTTCTTCAGGCATGTAGCTTACCATATTATCAGGCCAGTGAACCATCGGTGTTAATAGAAATTGCAAACTCCTTTTTCCAATACTTAATGTATCCCCTGTCTTTACAACTTTGTAATTATAATCACCCAAAAAGTGGGCTTTCAAGCCTTTTTCTCCATTGGGGCTGGTTACTATAGTTGCATTTGGTGCGGCCTTCATAATATGCGGAAGGGATCCGGAGTGGTCCATTTCAACATGGTTGGATACAACATAATCAATTCCGGAAGGGTCGATTACGGTTGAAATTCTCTCCAGAAGCTCATCAGCAAGATAGTACTTTACCGTATCTATAAGGGTGACCTTTTCATCTATTATCAGATAGGCATTATACGATGAACCTCGTTGTGTCAAATACCCATGAAAATTCCGCAGGTCCCAGTCTATTCCTCCTACCCAGAAGATGTCGTCACATAATTTAATTGCCTTCATTATATTTTAGTCCTTTCACTCCAATCCCTTATACTTTAACAACTCATTTCTCACTCTTGGAATAAGGCGGGGGCTGACGCTCAGGGATATAATGCCTATATCCAACAGCCTGGAGGGCATATTCGGCCTGCTGGCAAGCTCTCCGCACATTGACATTGGTTTATTTGCACGTTTGGCAGCCTCGCTGATATCTTTCAATAAATCCCATAGAACAGGGTGGTCAGGGTTATAGTCATCCGAGACAGACTCATTATTCCTGTCAACAGCAAAGAGGTATTGTATCAGGTCATTGGAGCCGATGCTGCCGAAATCAACCGCTTTCAGTATTTTATCCGCCTGTAAACAAGCGCTCGGCACTTCAAACATCGCACCGAAGCTGATATTTTCCGAAACAGCGTCAACTGTAACCATTATCTCACGAATAGCGCTGATAAGCTTTTCAAGTTGAGAATTATCAATTATCATGGGAAAAAGTATACGGACAGGTTTCTGTTTACTTAAACGCAATAAAGCTTTTACCTGCGGTCTGAAAACCACCGGATTTTCCAAAAGAAAGCGGGCGCCGCGCAAGCCTAAAAAGGGATTTTCCTCTTTTTCTATTTGTAAAAACGGCAGTTCCTTATCCCCCCCAACATCAAGAAGCCTGAAAGTAACGGGTTTATCGCCCATAAGCCGCTGTATCTCAGAATAAAAATCATACTGCTCATCTTCTGTGAGGAGCCTGTTTGCATTTATAAAAGATATTTCTGTCCTGAAAAGGCCTATACCGTCAGCACGCACCGATACGGACTGCTGTACATCTTCTATCATACTGGCATTTGCCTGGACAATGCTACCTTTGGGCGATTCAAGCAGGCATACTTTCTCCATGGATACATAATCAACCGTTATCAGCTTCTTAACAGTCGCTTCGTCAGGTTCAAGTATGACAATACCGCTGTCGCCATCAACAAGGATATCCATACCGCAGCTTACGGCCTTATATATACCACGAACACCGCTTACAGCCGGTACGCCAAGGGATCGCGCGATTATTGCGGCATGGGAGTTAATGCCGCCGTGTTCGGTAACAAGGCCAAGCACCCGTTTCATATTCATGTTAGTCATCATCTCAGCGGAGAGCTCCTGTGCCACAACTACCCGATCTTTACCTCTTACGCAATCATGCTGCC
>JAUXBV010000281.1 GCA_030619215.1 Fibrobacterota bacterium
ACCTTTGCCTTTGCCGGCGTTGCTGATTTTGCGGACACTGCAACAGGGGCTGATAAGAGTATACCTGTGGATACAGCCGCTTCCGGTACCTGGTATGTGGGTGTTGAGTGTGCTACAACAGTTGTTGCGGAAATGGGAAGCTGGTATTATGAATACTCCGGGCAGCTTGAGGTTTTAAACGGTGTGGAATATACTATAAAAGCTGATTATAATTTAACCGGTATTTACTCACAGAATGGCTTCCTTTCAGGAGCTCTTGACCGGCTTGTGGTACATAGAGAAGGAAAAAACATTTCTATCAGCATAAGGAATTTGCTGCCGTATAAGCTAAAGATATTTAATATAAAAGGAAGACTCTGCTGGGAACCGAAGACATCTCAAAGAGTTGAGAAATATATCTGGCAGCCTAAAAGCACCGGTATGTATATAGTTTGCCTGGAATCCGGAAAGGATATCCTGACAAAGCGTTTTACCGTTGTAAAATAAATTCATTATCCAATATTCCAGCATTCCAATACTCCAACTTATTTCTATGTTTACTTTTTTTGCTTATTAGCTTACTCGATTTTTATTTTCTTTTAATAGTAACCATGACATTTCATTAAACAGGAGGCTGACAATGAAGAAATACATACTTTTCTCTATGATTTTATCGCTGTCAACATCGCTATTTCTTCGTGCGGAAGCAACCGAAGGGTTTTACAAAGACCTTTTTATGGATGGAGGCGTGGGGCTTAATGGGATGAAAACGTTACCAGCTGCTGATTATCTCAATTATACCTGGGAATTTATTGCTATGAACTCGGTAAATCCACAAAACCTGATTATGGTTGAAAATGATAATGACGATAATGGCGTGCTTTTATATCCTGATGGGGAACCTCGCTTTCAGTTAATATTCACAAATGGTGGCATGTCTGATGAGCATGGAGAGAGCCTTGGACAGGAAGGGCGGGAACGGGTGAGAACCTTTTATTACAGAGGAGGGAGCTATACAGGCGCCTGTGGTGGCGCATATATTTCTACACTTGACAAAGATTGCTATTATAAAATATGGCCCGGATCCATGACCCAGGTCGGTGTTGCCTACTCTGATGTAGGCGGAGATATTCCTGCAAATTCACCCCTGCTCAACTACTATGACTTTGGAGGGGACAACTATATCTCTACAATCGTCCACCATTATGGCGGCTATGCAAGTACACTCCCTCCAGGGACTGAAATATTACTTATACATGATAAACCAGGCACAGGCTTGGACAACCAGCCTAACTGCTGGGCTTATAAAGACAATGATACCACAGGACGCATTGTTGTTATAAGCCCTCACCCTGAAAATGAGTTCAGTGGCGAAAAACGTGACCTTGCTGCAGCAATTTTCCAGTATGCGATAGACGGCAGGGCTCCTCCCAGTACCAAAGGCCCTCTTGCCAATGGAGAAATACGTATCATGAATAAATCCACAAATGACAATGACCCCATAAACACAAAAATAGGGGACAGGCAATACCATCATTTTACCATTGACTTAACAGGCGGGGCAACCAATCTTGTGGTCACCCTGGATGGAGACGATGCGTTCGATTTGAACCTTTATCTAAAAAAGGATACCTTTGCCTTTGCCAGCGTTGCTGATTATGCAGACACTACAGCAGGGGCTGACAAGACCATTCCTGTGGATACGGCAGCTCCAGGTACGTGGTTTGTAGGTGTTGAGTGCGCAACTACTGTTGTGGCAGAAGAGGGACCCTGGTATTATGAATACTCCGGACAACTTGAGGTTTTGAACGGCGTAGAATATACCATAAAAGCAGACTGGAATTTAACCGGCATTTATTCAAATAATGGCTTGAATTCAGGAGCACTTGTCCGGCTTGTGGTAAATGTCGGGAGGGAAAACATTTTTATTTATGTAAGGAGTCTGCAGCCATACAAAATTAAGATATATGACGTTAAAGGAAGGCTCTGCTGGGAACCGAAGACATCACAAACAGTTGAGAAATACATCTGGCAACCTAAGAGCACTGGTATGTATATAGTTTGCCTGGAATCCGGAAAGGATGTTCTGACAAAGCGTTTTACTGTTGTAAAATAGAACAGGGGAGGAGAATAACAGCTTTGTAACAAATATTAAAAAATTATCCCGAACAGGCCTCTTCAACCTCTTCCACGGTCTTTGGTATCGGTTTACCGAGAACGCGGTGGCCATCTTCGGTTGTCAAGATGTCATCTTCAATTCTTACTCCTGTAAAACCGATATGTTCTTCAACCTTTTCATAATTAATAAAGTCGGTAAATTTACCCTGTGATTTCCAGAGGCTGATCAGCTCAGGCATAAAATAGACGCCGGGTTCAACCGTCAATACTATTCCCGGCTCAAGCTTTCTGGCAAACCGCAGATAAGCGGTTCCGAATTGTTCACTTCGTTTGACAGTTTCGTCATACCCCACATAGTCTTCACCCAAACTTTCCATATCATGCACGTCAAGGCCCATTTGGTGGCCCAAACCGTGGGGAAAGAACAATGCATGAGCTCCGGCTGCCACAGCATCGTCAGTATCGCCTTTCATAAAGCCCAGTTGCTTCATACCGTCTGCAATAACTTTCGCAGAATGCAGGTGAACATCTCTAAAGTAAATACCGGGTTTCATCATTTCTATAGCCTGGGTGTTTGCCTGGAACACGACGTTATAAATATCTCTCTGAATGTCGGTGAATTTACCGCTGACCGGGTATGTTCTGGTAATGTCGCTTGCATAATGCAGGGGTGATTCTGCCCCTGAGTCTAGAACTAACAGGTCTCCTTCCTTCATCAGGTTATTATGTGAATGGCCGTGCAACACCTGTACCTGAGATGAAAAGATAGTTGGAAATGAGGAGAAGCTGTTTCTTGAGTTTGCAACCCCAACAACCGCACCTGCAACCTCGTATTCGTAAATTCCCGGCTTTGACATTTTCATGGCAAGCGTATTCATGTCATAGCTGATGTCAAGGGCCTGCTCTATCTCCTTAACCTCTTCCCCGGATTTATATGATCTCTGGGAAACTACCGCCTTTATTAATTCCTCAGAAACATTTTTGTTTATCTCAGAGTTGTGAATGCCTGATAATTTCTCAAGCTTGATTATATTGTCGTGCCTGTATTGAGGAAGATAGTGCAGTTGCCTGTTTGCATTGAGTGCCTCTTTAATTTTCTCCTCCAGTTTTTCAAGCGGTAGCGCTTGTTTGACACCTGCCGGCCCCGCCTTTTCCGCCAGAGGCTTCTGCGGCCCCATCCATACGATATCATCAACCGTAAACTCGTACCCGAAGATAATTTCCTGATCATTGTCAACGTCAATAAGTGCGGTTAAACCCGGGAAGTCAAGGCCGAAATAGTATAGAAATGAGCTGTCCTGCCTGAAGTGAAATGTGTTGGCAGTATAGTTCATAGGGCTTTCTTCATTGCCGGGAAAAAGAATCAGGCCGGATTTTATTTTGTCCTTTAATGTTTTTCTTCGTTCGATATACACTTCCGGGTTAAACATCTTTACCCTCTTTCGCTAAATTTTTTAATAATTTCATTTATAAACTGCTTTAAATAAAAAACATGGCTTACTCTAAAAATATATTACGAAAAAAGGAGCTTAATAAAAGCTCCTTTTAAATGAGTTTAATTATATCAAGTTTCTAAAATTTCTTGCCAACTAACTTTTTCAATAATGGTGTTATAAGGAATAAAACGATTGAAACCACAAGAGCTACTTTAACAATAAGCATAAACACGCCTGTATATCCAGCGTCTCCGCTTGTAAAGCCGGCAATAATTCCCGCTATTATATTTGCAAAAGAGGCGGATAGCAACCATGCGCCCATTAGCAAAGCACCGAGCCTTGCGGGTGATAACTTGGAAACCATTGAAAGACCAACAGGAGATAAACAGAGTTCACCGGTTGTATGGAGAAAATATGCAAGAACTATTAACAAGAGTGAAGCTTTTCCGGTTTCAGCGGCTGCCTTTGCAGCAATAACCATTACAAAAAAGCCGGCTGCCAGCTGTAGAAGACCCAATGACATTTTGAGCGGCGATGTAGGATTTAAACTTGTTTTACCAAGATAAGTCCATAGCATTGAAAAAGGGATACCTAATGCAAATATGAACATAGGGTTTATCGACTGAAACCATGGTGTAGGTATTTCAAAATTAAAGATTTTTCTGTCTACCAGGTTTTCAGTAAAAATAGTAATTGAAGTTCCTGCTTGTTCAAAGCATGCCCAGAAAGTGATTGAAAAAATCACTAAGATAAGGATAGTAAATATTTTCCCACGCTCCTCCGGTGTAGATCTGATAGCTTCGTATACAATATAAAGGAGAAAAGCACAACCGAATACCGGTACGATTATTTTTACCCATTCAGCCTGGCTGACTAATGCCGCTGCAACAGGGATGCTTACTATTGAGCCTATTATCAAGGCTGTATACTTTGATATACCGGGCATCAGGGGTTCTTTGAGGGCTTCAGGTTTGGGAACTAATCCTCTATCCCCCAAATGTTTTTTAAATGATACAAATAATGTGAGTCCTAAAAGCATTCCAACACCGGCGAAACCAAAGCCATAATTCCATCCATAAATTGCACCAATAGTTCCACAGGCAAAAGGTGCAATAAGGGCGCCGAGATTTACACCCATATAGAATAATGTGAAAGCCCCATCCCGTCGGGGATCGTCCTGTTCATATAATTTCCCTACAAGTGTAGACATATTAGCTTTAAAAAATCCATTACCAATAATTAAGATGCCGAGTGCCAGATAAAAGAAAAGGGTATTTTCAACCATCAAAACAAAATTACCCAAAGCCATAAGAGCACAACCGATGATAATAGCACGTTGATTGCCTATTAAGCGGTCTGCAATTATTCCGCCTAATAACGGGGTCATATAGACAAGACCCGTGAAAGCGCCGTAGATTGAATAAGCATTTGCATCTGCATATTTTAATCCCTGAATCATATATAAAACCAATATTGCGCGCATGCCATAATAGCTTACCCGTTCCCACATTTCCGTAAAGAACAACATGCACATCACACCGGGATGTCCAAGAAAAGTTCTCTGTTTTGCAAGGTCTGTCATATAATTAAAACTCCTTTCATATTATTTTTTATCTTTGCTGAATTGTTAAATATCCAACGCAAAATTATGCTCAATGAAAATTCTTTGTAAAAACTTCGTAACTTTGCAAAATTGAGTGAAAATATTTTTACCGTCAAGAAATATGTAGATTCATCAACCCTTTTAATGAATTAAATTTATATTTATTAACCTTATTCAGGCAAATAACATCTGATTTTAATTTATAAACCTGTAAGTTTATTTAGGAATTACACTGGTTTTAGATAGAATGAATTTAACAAATAGAGGATTTCGTATTTTGAATATATAGTATATTAGAGGTAATCCAGCGACCTATACTTTTGCAATTACCTCATTAGATAACAAAAGATAACAA
>JAUXBV010000562.1 GCA_030619215.1 Fibrobacterota bacterium
ATTACAAATATTTTTATTCTTTGGGAGAATATTTAATAAAACCAATAAAATTATGGTTATTAGAAACAAAGTGGATATATTATTAGTATAATATCAGATAAACAATAATAAATATTTGGAATTATAAGGAGTATTTTATGTCAATAGATGCAGATAAACGTTCAGGCGCTGAAAATCTACGCAAAACCAGGACTTATGGTAAATTCAGGTGTCTTAATCCCAGTTGTATGGGAAGGTTTCAACCGAAACAGGGGGACAAGCATGTCAAATGTCCCGAGTGTGGTATGGAATTCCGTGTGGCCTGGATAAAACCCGACTTTCCCCGTATCCGCGGGCCGGTCTGGGAAGTAAACAGGAAATTGGCTGAAGAGGCTGCTGCGAAGAAGAAAGGGGCGAAATAATCATGGCATTGAACAGGAAAATTGCATACATAGATTTGTCAACCGGTAAAACAGATATACAACCCATTCCCCTGGAAATACGAAAGAAGTTTCTCGGTGGGAGGGGACTGGACGCGTACCTGCTCTATAACCATACTGAAAAGGGCTGTGACCCTCTCGGGCCGAAAAACACGCTTATCATAAGCGGCGGTATCCTCACTGCCACCTGTGCTTCCGCAACCGCAAGAACCCATGTTATGGCAAAATCACCGCTCACCGGACTGCTCGGCAGCGCCAACATGGGAGGATTCTTTGCACCTGAGCTGGCCTGGGCAGGATTCCACCATCTTGTCATAAAGGGAAAGGCAAAGAAGCCGGTTTACATCTGGATTCACAATGGCGAAATAGAGATCCGTGATGCTGAAAGCCTGTGGGGACAGACAACAACCGAAGCGCAGTGGGCTATAAGGAAAGAGCTTGATGATGAGGAAGTCAAGAGCATGGTCATCGGGCCTGCCGGAGAGAACCTGGTACGATTTGCCAATGTAATGACAGGAATAAAGAATGCCGGCGGAAGAAGCGGTATGGGTGCGGTGATGGGCTCTAAAAATCTTAAGGCCGTGGCTGTAAGAGGCACCATGGATATTGAGATCACCCATCCGAAAGATGCGCTTGAATACAATAAGAGATTCATTGACCAGATCACAAGCTCAAAAGTAAACCAGACCCAGGGAACCCTGGGTACGCCCTTTATCTGGGGCGCAACAAACTCCTGGGGTGGTATACGGACAAGAAACTTTCAGTACAACCAGTGTGAATACGCGGACGATATCGAGCCTGAGCGCATTGACGAGATAGCAACGGAGACCATAGGCCCCTATCACATGACCGGCTGTTTCGGGTGCCAGGTTCACTGCCGTGCTCAATACAAAATTCCTTCCGGCCCATACGCAGGTAAATACGATGAAGGGCCTGAGTATACCTCGCAAGGCGCCTTCGGCGGAGAGCCGGACTGCAAAAGCGCGGTTACCGTATTGACAGGCAACCACCTGGTTGACCAATACGGTATGGATAACCTTGAAACCGGCAGTCTCATTTCCTGGGCAATGGAGCTTTACGAGCTGGGCATTATTTCCAAAAAACAGACTGACGGCCTTGACCTGAACTTCGGCAATGACGAAGCACTTCTTGAAATGGTACACCGCATTTGTTACAGAAAAGGCTTCCTTGGCGATGCTCTTGCAGACGGGGGAATCCCTGCATCAAAAAAAATAGGCAAGAAATCTTTTGACTATCTCATTCAAGTCAAGGGTATGAGTAACCTCCATTCTGACGAAAGAGCCACACCGGCGCTTGCGCTGAATATTGCCACAGCCTCCCGTGGCTCCGACCACCTGAGAAGCCGCCCTGCCATTGATTTATATCATTTACCTGAACCGGTACTGAGAAAGATTTACAGCACACCAATTCCCTATAAAGGGCCATTGAGTTCGGATCATACCTCATACACAGGCAAGGCATGGATGGTGCTCTGGCAGGAGAACTGCTATATGGCGGTGGATTGTCTCGGTATATGTAAATACCACACCCTGTTTTTGGGAGCGACTCATCCCAATTTCGAGGACTGGCCGAAAGTGCTTTACTACAATACCGGCCTCGAGATTACGCCTGAAGAGATCTGGGAGGTTGCCGAACGAAGCAACAACATAGAGCGAATGTTCAACCTGAGAGAAGGTTTGAAACGGAATGACCTTGAAAAGGGCGACATGCTGAACCACCGCTATTTTGATGAGCCGTGCACAAGGGGAGCGCCCGATGTTATCGGCGCGAAAATTGACAGGGAAAAGTTTGTAACGATGATTGACGAGTTCTATGAATATCATGGCTGGGATAAAAACGGTGTTCCAAAACAGAAAACCTTAAAGAGACTTGGCCTGGATAAAGAGCCGTCTCATAAGTTATAAATGATTTGCCTGAATAGCAATTTTTGGTAATAGGTAGTGTTGTGATAAAAAGGATTGAAAGGAAAGAACACAATGGCTAAAGTTCTTAATATAGACTACGAAAAATGTACCGGCTGCAGGTTGTGCGAGCTTGTATGTTCGGTATATCATGAAGGCGTATCCAATCCGACAAAGAGCCGGATAAATATTATAAAGTGGGAGGCTGAGGGACTTTACATTCCGGTATCCTGCCAGCAGTGCGAAGACGCGCCCTGCAAAACCGCCTGTCCTGTCAAAGCAATTGACCGCGATGAAACCCTGAACCGGGTAACCATCGACTATGATAAATGCATCGGCTGCCGTTCCTGTATGGCAGTATGCCCATTTGGTGCAATGGGCTTTGATATTACAAATAAAAAAGTATTCAAGTGCGACCTGTGCGACGGCGATCCGCAATGCGTCAAATTCTGTGAAGTAAAGGCCGTTGATTATGTCGATGCGGAAACGCTCAATATAAAAAAGAA
>JAUXBV010000403.1 GCA_030619215.1 Fibrobacterota bacterium
GCGACTCCTGTGGTTTCGGCGGTGATACACGGGCGAGCTTCTCCTCGATTGTAACCCATTCTCCCTGAAACCTGACAAAACCTTCTTCTATTTTTTTCCTGTCTTTTGCTTCAAGCTCCACTTTTTTCTCAATGGGCATCCAGCGGTTCTGGTAATATACCTGGCCATGAACAACTCTGCTTTTATCTTCTTTATTCATTGCCGTTTCCCTTTGTTTCCGGAGTGTTAAGAAAGCGTTTTTTAAAGTCTTCCAGGGATAAATCGCTCGGGCTCTTCAACTCCCACTGATTGAATTCAATTTCAGCCTGTTTCATCTTGCCATGTTTTAGATACAATTCTGCAAGCATTTGATGGGCCAGGATGTTTTTCGAATATGTGACTTGTGCTAGCTTGTATTTGTCAACAGCGATATTTGGGTTCCCTGTTCGTTCACTCAGCAATCCCTGTATAACAAACTCCTGTGAACTCATCCATTTCTGCTGTTGAAACATGAAGTAACCTAAAAAACAAGCTCCCACTATAAGTAAAAGACATAATACAAAACAGAAAACAGCAAAGCCAGAAGCATTACCGCTTCCCCTTACCGCTTGCAATTCCTGATTGTGCGGATCAGATTTCAATTTTGCCAATCTGTCCAGATGCACCTGGGCATATTCTTTTTCATCTGAATACGGAAATCTTTCAATGATCTCCTTGTACAATTCTTCAGCATATTGCCAATCACCTTTGCGGTAATCGGCGTCATAAGCTCTTTGATAAAGCACAATTGATGAAGCCATTTTAACATCCTTTTTCTATTTAGCTATCTATCTTTTGTTTACCCATGTAAAGTAATATGTTTTGGGGTAATAGTGCCAAAATATTTTTAGCTATTCTATTTCAAAATATGACACATTTATATTTATATCATAATATCAAATTAATGGGTATAGAAAAAAGTTTTTATTATTATTGCAAATTATCTTTTTTTTGAAAGAGGTTTTAATGAATTCAAAAATAGCGAAATCAAAATACATTAGCTTAATCATAAATTCTTTTTCTTCTCATGCAAACCAGAAAGACGCGATTCCTATGAAGCGCTATATGAAGAATCAATTTGAGTTTTTTGGCATTCAGTCGAAACAAAGGCGGAAGTTGCAGAGAGAGTTCATGAAAAAGGAGAATCTGCCTGCATTAGATCAAATTGAGGGAATAATAAAGGAGCTTTGGGCTTTACCGCAAAGGGAGTTTCAGTATTTCGGTATGGAACTTTTAGAGAAGTATGTTAACAAGGTTGATAAAGAGATAGCCACACTTTTTGAATATATGATTGTGACAAAGTCGTGGTGGGATACGGTTGACATGATAGCTGCACGGCTGGTAGGCCCGGTATTTGGAAGATTCAATGATCTTATTGTGCCCTGTACGGAGAAATGGATGTATTATGGCAATATGTGGCTTCAGAGGAGTGCCATTCTTTTTCAGTTGAAGTATAAAAAGGAGACAGACACGGAACTTTTGTTTAGTTATATACAGGCTCTTGCCGATTCCAGGGAGTTTTTCATTCAGAAAGCGATAGGGTGGGTTTTACGGGAATATTCAAAAACGGACCCAGGGGCAGTTGTCAAATTTGTAAATAGTACTAGCTTAGCGCCACTCAGTAAGAGGGAAGCTTTGAGGGTTGTTAACAGGGGATAAGAGGTGCTATACAGCAAATACTAGGTTTTTTATAAGTTACTATTCACTACCAATAATCTTACCTCTCCTCGCCTTTGAAATCGTATAAATCAACACCCTTGACTTACGCTTTTTGTTATATGTTTTTTTCCGTTCAGCGGGCAGGTCCTCAATTTTACCTTCTTTGAAACCAATACTCTGAAACCAATCCGATGACTGCGTTGTCAGAACAAATACCTTCTTGATTTTTGCTTTTGTCGCAGTTTCAATTAAATAGGAGAGAATTTTTTTGCCCGTGCCCAGGTTAGTATAAGATGAATCAACTGCACTCCCAGCCACTTCAGCGGTTTTCCCGGGGTAGCGATGAAGGGCTCCGCATCCGTGAATCGTGCCATCCACCTCATACACGACGAAATCATCCAGTTTTTCTTTGAGAGAATCGGGTGAGCGTGATACAAGAATATCTTCATCAATAGCGTCCTCCATGATACTCATGACAAATGGGATGTCATTATACGTCATCTTACGGATATTCTCGTGCTGATTGGAGTAGATCATTGTGCCGAAACCACGGTTGGAAAAAATTTCCTTGAGCAGCATTCCTTCGGCGCGGCCATCAACAATATGTACCCTCCTGACGTTACCGCGGCATGCATTATATCCGAGCGATAAAAGTTCCATGGTAATTCCCCGGACCTGTGAAGGGTTTTGATCTATTAAGCTCCCGGCCTGTTCAACAGTCAGCTGTGATATTATGCCTTCACCTGTCACAACGGTGTCCGGCGTAAGCTTGAATCTATCAGCAGGTATGCCGCCGAAATCAGTAAGAAAAAATAATTTGGCGGCGTTAAGCTCTTTGCTGATTGACATGGCCAGCTCATTGGATGAAATGTTATACGGTTTGCCGGTTGCACTCCAACCGATATTAGGAAAAATAGGAACCATTCTTTCATCAAGGATTTTCATTATTATATCAGTTTTAATACTGTCAACAATGCCGGAAAATTTGTAATCAGTTCCGTTTCGTACGCCAATACTGCGGGCCTTAACCCAGTTACCGATAATTGCATTGGTGTTGTTTTCAGCAAGAAGCGTCATTACTTTGTTTGAGACGTCGAATGAGGCCATTTTGATAAAGGGAACAGCCTCGGGCTGCGTGATTCTGATACCCTTGACAAATTCATAACCAATATTGTAAGTATCCAGTATTTCATTAATCCGCTGTTTAGCCCCTGGAACGAGAATAATCCTGATCCCCATTCTGTGAAGCAATACAAGATCTGCAATCAGGATCGGGAATGACGGATGCGTAATAAGCGAGCTGTTTATTTTTATAACAAACGTTTCGTTCCTGAACCGGTTGATATACCCGAACGCCTCCCGGATAGTTTCAACCTGCTCTTTAAATTTCTTTTTTTCCATACGCCAAAATCCTCTTTTGGAAATGTATTTATTATTCTATCGGCTACAGAAAATAATGTTTTAAAGATTAAATTAACAAATAATATTTTACTTTTTGAAGTTCTTTATTATACAATTAATGAAAGATTGTATAACTCGTGAATAATAAAGGCTTACTTTTTGATGAAAATCAGCGAAAAGATATTCTCATCATCAAAGATTCCATTTTTCATCCTGCTTTTTATCTGCTTTGCGAGCGCGATCCTTGGCGACAGTGTGGCTGAGGCGCTTATACTTTCGCATTACAGCGCTGCCATAATCCCACGAATGTACATGGTCAATGCGCTGTTTCTTTTCTTTTCATCCCTCTTTTTGATGTCATTAATTGACAGGGTAGACCGTGGATTATTTTTTCTGATTTTTACGATAATACATTGTATAATGCTGTTTTTAGTTTGGTGTGCAGTTTCATTTGGCATTACCTTTCTCTTTATTCCACTCTTTTCATATTCGTATATTTCCAAGATATTTCTTTTTCTCTTGTTCTGGACACTTGCAAATGACATTATTGACTCCCGCAGTGCAGGGAGGGATTTCCCCTTTATTGCTGCCGGCGGAACATTAGGCGCTATTATCATTTCCTTTAGCATACCATGGCTTCTTAAAGTTATATCTGCGAAGAGTTTACTGTTAGTATGGATATTTTTGTGTGTTATTATCCTGTTCCTTTTTATACCGACACGCCGTTCATTCAGTAAATATTTCAAACCGGTATCTGATAAAGAAAAGCGCAGCCGGCGAAATATAAAGAGCGTTATTAATGATATCGCGCTTTTAAAAAGGGAGCCCCTGCTCCTGAATATGTCAGTTTTATACTTTTTAATTTTTTTCGTATTGCTTAACCAGCATTACTCTTTTTATGAGGTGATAAAAGCGCGTTTTGTTGACGCAGAGGGACTTGCCGGATTTTTGGGGTATTTCAATGGAACCAGCATGTTCCTCACCTTTTTCATCCAGATCACTATTACAGGCGTTATCATAAAAAAAATAGGATCAACGCGTTCAATGTTCATGCTTCCTGCAGCGTTTTGCCTGGTATTTGGAACGCTGGGAATTATGGGATTTCTTACAGGGCATCACCAGGTTGCAGCCATTGCAAC
>JAUXBV010000069.1 GCA_030619215.1 Fibrobacterota bacterium
TATCTTATCAATAATTTTCAAAGTAATATTTTATGCAAAATACTTTATAATATGTAATGGTTATTATTGAAACTTCTCAATGGAATACCGTTCAGCGCGTTCCTTAATTAGCTGGTATTTTACATTGAGGTTTTCATATAATTCTGTTTCATCTTTTTGCTTGAGGCTTGCCAGGGTCTGTTCATAGATACGGCAGAGCGCTTTTGCCGTGGCTATATCATAGGGGCTTTTATCCAGCCACTGCTCCCAGCGTTTCTGAATATTCTCCTTACTCTCTCCCAGGCTGTCTATTTGAGTAAGCAGGTTATTTGTAATCGGCAATACCGGATAGCCGTATTGGTCCAGATCTAACTCCAGGCTGCCGTATCCGTAATAAAAATCAGACAGTTCTGCGCTCAGGACATTATCGAGCTGCCTGACCCCTTCATGAATGTTATCCTGTTGAAGATGGAGCAGGCCCATATAAAAGCCGCTATAAACATCAGCTCTTTGCAACCGGTCGAGGCCCTTTTTGAATCTGCCGTGTGCCAGGTCTATCATTCCCAAAATTTCGAGCATGTCGTCCGTTACTATGCCTTTTTCGTCGATGCCGGTGATAAGTTTTTCGACCAGCTCATACTGTTGATGTGCAACAAGGTAGGCGATGCCATACCGCAGAGCCCAGTCGGTTAATGCCCAGCTCTCATTATGATACTGGCCCCACAGATGGGCGCCCTCATCAAAATTGCGTGCAAAGAAGGCATATATATCATCAGCTATTTTCTGGGGAGGGTACTGCTTTGTGATTTCATCGCGTAAACCTGAATAATCCATATACATGGTAACTACCGGGAAGAAAAAATCGCCCTTCTCTCCTGCAGCTCTTTTCAGGTGTGCCATAGAAAATCCGCTGCTCAGGGTATCGAAAAAATGTAGCTGATAGTGGAAGTACTGGTTGCTTAACGCAAATAGCCTATCTGACAGGGATTTGGGTATATTCTTTTCCTGATCCGGCGGGTAGGCTACGGCAAGGGTGGCAGCCTGTCTTTTCCAGGCCTTTATAAAATCTTTCTGTATATATTCAACCCATACATCATGAGTAGCAACATCATAGGTTACAAAGGTGGATAATGTTTCATCATAGCCGAAGATGACAAATATATGGGCCGGCACATACACCAGCACGGGAAAACCGGCATCAATGAGCTTTTTTATATCCTCAGGCTCAGCAAGAGGCAGGAATTCATGGCGGAACCCTTCCTTCTGCGCGAACCAGGTCTGGTCAACAATATGGGTTCCTTTATTCAGGCTGGTGATGGCACTGCCTATTTTGCGCGGGGATACATTTTTACCCCAGAACCGCATGGTAAGGGCAAGAGAGTTCGGTACGCAGTAGGTTCCCTTGTATTCAGTCTGGGTTTCAACACCCGGTAATACAACCCGTTTTTTCGTGGTGCTCTTTTTTAACCGCCTTCGGAAATAATTTGCCTTTTTAACCAGCCTCTCATTGTAATTGTACTTAGCTATGACCCGGCTGAAGCAGTTACCTGCTTTTTCCATCTCTCCCGCTTTATAATTCAGCAGTGCTATTCTGTACTGCAGGTACGAAGCAACTTTTTTCTGCGGAGATTTGTTCAGGCTGCGCTCATAGAATATGAGGGCCTTGTCACCGCGGGCATGACGCTCGTAATGCTGTCCAAGGAAAAGAAAGAATTCAGAGGGGTAGCCGAAGGTAATGGAAAATACAACGGTAACCGCTAAATTTACCACTACAATATGTATTAAGCGGAAAAGCCGTTCCCGTGTACCTTTGCCTGAAACTGTATAAAACATCAGGCATATTGCCCAGCCTGCGCCGAATACAGACAGGTACGCTGATAAAGGGCCTGTTATATCCGATAAGCTTTTACCTGTTGTTGAGCTGGCCTGAAATGATGGAATAGCTATTATCAGTTGCAGCCAGAATGCCAGTATGAGAAACGCCCAGTAGAATACAATACCATAAAAGAAAACCTGAGGCACTGAAATTTTCGGTTTAAACCGGCCGATCAGTCCCCCGGCTGTCATTCCGGCTAAAATAGTAATGAACAGATAAAAGTAGAACCAGTTGAGGGAGTGCAGGTCGGAAAAAGCAATCGGCATGTAACTTGAAAAAAGCCAGTCAGTTATGAGGATATAACTTAAGATCGGTATCGGGCCGATAATGAGAGCGGCAGCCAGGCCGCCGAATATACCTGAAATTTTATTACGGTAATTCCCCCGCTCCTTTTTCTCAATCCGTTCCCTGGTTTTACTTACCGGTTTATTAATAAAAAGATGGAGAAAGATACCGGCAATGATATGAAACGTAGAGAGCACTAAAGCAATCCAGTACCACTCGATTTTCCAGAAGAAGCAAACCGTTAATATTCCAATTCCTAAAATAAGGGCGCCTGCTCCTGTTATGATACCTTTTCTGCGCTCCCCGCTTTGATGGAGCATCATACCTGCAAGCGGGCCGCCGATGATAAGGCCTGCAAAGAGGGTAACCGGGATTAGCCAGCCCGATGCAAGCGGAACAGCTTTAAGCTGTTCGTTTGTGTTTTCTGTACCGTTACTTTGGAGCATACTGTGAAACCCTGTCTATAAGTGCCTGCTTTTCAGTATCAAGAACATGGGAAGTATCTATTTTAGCTGCCCAGGCAAGTATCCCGGATGCTTTCTCCATCTTTTCCTGCTTTACCAAGAATGATCCAAGCTGCCAGAAATACTCGGATTTATATCTACGCATTGCGCTGCATTTTTCATAATTTTTTAGTGCTCCCTTTACATCACCGTCAGCTTCGGCGAGAGCCCCGCGGCAGAAGTAGTAATCCGCATCATATTTCACCGAGTCCGCAACAACCATCTCCATTGTTTTTTTGGCGTTGGAGATCTCGTCTTTTTGGATCATGGCCTTTACCAGTTGAATCCTCGCATTATAATTATAGCGCGAAACTGAAATAAGGCCCGTTAACGCGGCATACATCCCGTCTAAATCCCCGTTAAATTCATAAAGCTTCAGAAGTGTGCGCCAGCTTGATGACCAGCCTGGATTTATTTTACACTCATACTTTAAAATTTCCAGGCTTTTCGCTCTTTCAGTCCGGTTCGTGATATAAAGCATATCATCGAATCTGTCAGCTATAATAAATGGTAAGGTGTGATTAGCAAATGCTGTTTCAAATTCGGCAACACACTCTTTATAAAAATCCTGATTTTTCAGGGAATTCAGCTCAGTACTGTATTTTGCCAGCTCATGGAAATGTTTATCCAGGGGTAAAACACTTTTTACGTATGATTTCCTTTTTCCCCAGGCGTAAAACGAGACATATCCCACATAATAGGGGAAAGGGTCGTCAATATGCGGTATCGCGGTTTGTGCCCAGGCAATTGCCTTAACCAGAGCCTTTTTATCATAGTGTTCCAGGGCAATTAATGCCGCCTTATAACCCTTGTCCTGTTTCGCAAACGAGGTGCTGTCCATTGCCAGTGCCTGTTGAAGCTCCTTTGTTTTTTGCGGAGGGTAAATTATATACATAAACGGGCTGAAATAAGAGCGATACGGTTCTTTCAGCATTTTCATATTAATTTCGAGGAAAGCCTCATTCGCTATCCGCTCCAATCGCTGCCTGCTTTTTCCCTCACCCTCCGCAAGATGTGAGGCCATCTCTTTTATCTCCTTGGGCGCTTCATCTTTCAGGCGGGATGACAAATAAGAGAATGAATAACCGTAGAGCACCCCTTTATTGAAATCATAACCGAAAATCAGCCGATCTGATGTGTAGCTCCGGTAAAAGACCGGAAATCCGGCGTCCAGCAGGGTCTTTGCCTTTTGTAATCCGGCGGGCGTGAAGCTGATGCGATATCCGAGGCTCTGTATGGCATCATCAAAATCGATAAGCGAGCGCAGCTTTTTAACCTTAATTTTATCGATTGACTTTGATAATCGCTGCAGGCGCATTTTTATCGCTGATTCCGGTACGGAGTCGCCTTCCCAGTATTTGATATTTGACAGCACAGCCATCCAGTCACTGTTGAGGTAGCTCTCGTAATCAACGACCGGAAGAGGTAAACGGCAAATGTTTTCACTGTTGCCGAATTGATCGCTCTGCAGAATATCCCGGGCAAGTTTGGCACTCCAGTACCAGTAATTGGACGTCTCGTATTTTGAGGCTATCTTTTGATAAAGTGCCTTTGCTTTTTCAACTTGATTATTATCATAGTGATATCTCGCAAGGTCAATAGCAATGGAAGGCCATTTCTGATGGTCAGGGTATCTTTTTAACATGATTTCTGCTTTTTTAAAAGCTTTTGCCTGAACGCCTGGATCAGGGTCGCTCATATCGTACAATAACTGATCCTGAAGCATCTCCTGCAAGCCGGGAGATATTGAGATCCCGGGTATCCAGAGGAAAAAGACAATGAAGGCGAGCAAAGAGTACCGGAAAAAATCCCTGATACGGGTGATAGAGCTGAAAAACAACCCGAATAACAGCATGGAGAGCAGGTCAATGGCGTCAAGGGTAGATTTAATTATTGCAGGAAACCCTCTCTGCCAGGGTGGTATCAATGCCTTATACTGATCAATTTCAAACTCTTCCCAGTGTCCCTTCTGGAGATAGAAACGGAGTAACAATACAAGAAGAAACAGGATCAGGGAGGAGAATGCGGACCCGGTTAATACCGCAATAATATTTGAAGGGCGGAATGCTGAAGGTTTCCTGCTCCACCATAAGCCGAGTAATAATCCGATTGGGGCGCCAATAAACATATACTTGAAAAAATCAAGCAGTATTGACGTACGGTCAAGGATATCAAAGGATGTGACAACTGCTGTTCGTTCCTGAAGAATATTTGGAAGCGAGATAATGACACCTCCGCATATTCCAATTACGATTCCGGTAACAATCGGGGTGATCATTTTTTTCCACTGTGAAAAATCGAACTGCCGCTGCGCCCTGCCCAGCAGCTTTAACTGTGTAAAGCAGGCCAGCATCGCCCACAGAAGGTGGATAATACGATCCTGCACAATGAGATGCCACCAAGGAAATGCTATAAAAGAGTTGAACCAGAACAGGGCTGCAAAAAAAGCGACGTTAATACCCAGGGAAATATAACAGGCCTTTTTCCTGTTCTCCCGATAGAGAGAGCGGCAGACAAACAGCCAGGACATGAAGCCGGTAAAGAGCATGCCTATTAAAAGTAAGGCATAGCAGGGCAGTAGCGTGCTGTGTATGCTGTCGGCAGCAGGTGGATTGTGCAGGTGCGGGGGATTTTGCTTTGTCGGTTTCATGTATATAAACTATTTAATTTTTATACAGGAGAGTTCTATATTTGTAATAAATTCTATTATACAATAAGTAAAACAGGATAACTATTCAATAATTGATTATTAAAATATTCCAAAATCAATATATAAAATCCACTAAGCATATTTTTACATTGTTTTTGCCGGTAATGTCATTGACAAAGAGTAGGCACAGTGCTTTTAAATATTATAAGCTTCGGAGGAATGACACTGTGGTATTTGAACCTAAAAAACGCAGTTCAGGGTTGGTAACCATATAATAATCCATAAGTATGTAGGAAATACAATGTCGTTTTCTTTTCACTCAAGGGGTGATTTAGAGAATTTTTCTCCCGGGATCTCTAATCGGTTGAATTTTTTGTAGGTTAACCTTTGAACCTTAAACAGCTGATTTTAGGTTGAATATTTCAGATATACCGGACAATAGCGCCCAATATTTATGCTTCTCCCTCAGAAGCACTGCCCCGCACACTAGGGTTCGTACTGCAGGAAATACGCATCAATAGAATTCGAAGAAGAGATTCGAAACGCAGATTGTTTTTGTGATTCCAATGCATTTTTTTGCAATTCGGATAAAGGTTAATTATTTTAAATCTGAAAGTCGGAATTTCTGTCAACCTGTCGGGTATTTAAAGTTCTCCTACCCTCTGTAATTAATATAGCGATAAAAAATGGCATTGTAAATACACGTTTCTACCAAAGATATGGACTATTATGCTTAAATCCAAAGGAATAGTCTTCTTATTCAAGAAAGAGATACAGGAAATATTCGACAGCTTTACCGCGTGCTTTAATATCCGTATTAACTATTTCTCTCCTGACATTCGGGAATTAAAGGTGGGGCTTCACAAACCGGTTTGTTCCTATTGTGCAATAATTCAAAACAAACTTGGAATGAAGGAATTATGTATACAATCCGACAAAAAACGGTGCGAAGAAGCTTCTGAAAAAAAAGAGCTTGTATCTTACACCTGTCATGCAGGATTGCATGAAGCTATCCACCCGGTATTTTTTGAGGATAATTTATTGGGATTTGTTGTGATTGGACAATTCAGAAATACGGAGATAATCCCCTCCCATATAATCGAAACCTGTTTAAAAAAAGATATCAATGAAAATAAACCGACAAAGGCTTTCATGAAAGTCCCCCAATATGGTGAAAAGCAAACGCAGAATATTCTGAACCTGTTTAAAATCTTAGTTAAGTACATTGTATCGCAGCAGATGATAGCAAGAAAAGGGAATATGATATTGAATACCATTATCCACCATATTGAGGAAAATATCAATAAACAGATAACCCTTTCGGATATTTCCAGGTTGGTGGGAAAGAGTAATTCCTATATATCACACCTGTTCAAGAAAAATTTTGATAAAGGCTTCGGTAAGATGTTTATTGAAATGAAACTGAATAAAGCCGATGAATTTTTTAGAATAATGCCTGACCTTACAATTGCCGAGGTTGCCTACAAGTTGGGTTATGAAAATCCCTTATATTTTTCCAGAATCTATAAAAAGTACAGAAAAATCTCGCCGAAAGAATTTAAAACTAAATATGTTGAATAAACCTCAATTCCGCAATTAATTTATCAAATACCGATGCTTCCTGTATCTTTTCAGCCTGTGGTATAGTTGAGTATTTTGTTATATGGCAACAATTTAGGTAAATGAAACAATTATTTACCGGGAAGTTCCGGATTGGAGCAGGTTACTTCATGTTTCGTTACCGTCAGGTTTAACGTTCCCTCTTTAATCGTGAACCCACTGGAGTCCCTGGGAAGGGGTGTTGCCCAGTATACACGAACCCCGCAGGTATCCTTGTTATGTTCTTCAACTGTATAGTCGAGGGTTGTCATAGAGTGGAATGAAAGGGTGTGCAAAAGGGCATTCATGAAAGGCTGCCTGTCAAGCACAGACAAACGCAGCGTGGCCGGAAGATCATATTCACTTTGTACTTTGAAAATTGAATCGGTGGTTGCCGGTTTAAAAACATGCAGGTATCGTTGGTAACTATCCTCGAGAGAACGAAAGATATCCTCACTTGAAGTGTCATCCGGAGAATGTGGTTTTTTGGTAAACGCACGAGAGACCAGTGAATGGGAATTGGTAATGAGGTCATTGACAATCTCAGCGTTTCGGAGCTTAGCCGATTGGAAACCCACCGAATCGATGAAGGGTTCACGTGATTTTGTGACAGTGCTCTTTTGACCCGAGCAGTAGGAGAGAGTGATAAGAGTCAGCACGGCAGTGCAGAACGAGCGCCTGTAAAAGAGCATAAAGATTGAATTTTTGGTAATCATTGTAAAATGTATGAAGTTGAGCTTCAGATGCCTGTCTAGATGTTATCACGTCGCTAATCAGCCGCGCGGCTTTTTGCGTTGGCTGAATTAGCATTGTTATGTGTTTCTTTCGTTCTATTATTTTTCTGCCTTTTTATTGGTTCAGGTGCATTTGCTATAATAAATATACTTCCAAAACACCAATTAATATTTCCCCCTTTTACTCATCATATTTAATAATCTATTTATCAAAAATCATATCTAACCTTCAAATAAATCATATCATTTTCATCATACTGCCCGAAATTCCCTTCACTTCCGACAAAGAGATTTGCACCGAGTAACAATGTAAATCCATCGGTTAATTTATAAGTAATTTTGGGACGAACCAGGGCGTCATAATTATTTAACCCAATGTATGAAAACAGTTCTAAACGCAGAGTTTCCCGCAAAAAATCTCTAAATGCCATAGCGGTAATAGTATTTTCAAATTGATCATTTTTTATCTGTTCATCATAATCCAGAATTGCCTGTTGTACAAATTGGGTACTAAAATGAATATCCCGCACGGTAAAATCGACACCCGCTAAATAGTGGATGTAATTTTTTTCGATTACGCCATCAACAAGAGTCATATCTTCAGAGTTAAAATATTTGCCATAGTAAAAAGCACCTTCTCCGCGCAACACAAGTGGGCCAACCGTAGAAGTGAAACTACCACCCCCAACCCCCAGGCGATGATGCCTCGGAGTAACGGTAATTCCTGTTAATTGATTATTTTGCGGATTAATCTTTTTGGTAATATGCATTGCAGGGTCATCATCCCACATATAACCGCCCATAATCTCAAAATCAATAACCGAACTTATTCTTGAATATTTTACAAAAACTTCAGAGTTTTTGATGTTCATATCAACATCTTTTTTACTGTTATCAAAAACAGGAGCCATTGGAAAATCCATTTCCGGACGCCAGATAGAATTTTCATCCGGCATTTGTGTTGATGTGAAAATTGGAGCCCATACAATTTCAAAAGTGTTATCTCCAAGATAGTAATCTAACTTTACGGAAGTAATCCCCATGCGGATTTCATCAAAATCACGCAGTAAAAACTCACTTAAATCTTTTGGAGAAACAATATCTGTGATAAATACACCATCGGCTTTTCCCCAGATGACCTGTTGTTTTCCAATACGTATATCAACGGTGTTAAAATATATGTCCATATAGGCTTCACGCAGTCCAATATCCAGCTCCAGGTTTGGATAATGATAGATATATGGATTTGCTTTAAATGCTACTTTATCTCTGCTATGCTCAATATTCAAATTAAAAGTATTTTGAATAATATAGTCATTATCTCCTCTCAATAAAGCACCTGCATAAGTACGAGCGTAACCGGACAAATCAACCGAATTGGCATTTAATACAGTTGCAAATAAGAGAGAGATAAAAACAACAGAAATAGTTTTACCATGTAGGTGTCTCACTATATACCTCTTTTCATCATTCTCTCTGTAAATTTACTCGCAGGAATACCAGTGTCAACTTTAACATTTGAAAGTTCCATTTTTGTGGTATGATCTTTTTGAACATTATGCATTTCACTATCAAGTAATATCCAATAATCCTTTATTTTTTCATATTTCTTTACACTCAACGTTTTTAAATGTTCGCCATCTTCGTCGTAAAATTCTTTTTTCTGACCGATCCATTTATCTTTAACAATCCAGGTAACAGTTCGTGAATACATATACTCCTCTTCATTGGGAATACTTTCAATAACGTAGCAATCTTCGCCATTAAATTTTTCTTCACGAAGTAATTTGTGTTTATCACTTGCAGGATGACGATCGCCCAGATCATCATACGTAAAATCCGAACCCATAAAATAATCACTTTTGCTATCACTTGAAATTCGTTTAACTTTCTTCAAAGCCGGCAGGTAAATCCATTGATCATCATCTTTACCCTTTTCATTATAACTCCAGTTCATAAATGATGTGTTGTTTACATCTGCGGGAGAAGTAAAAAACATGATTTTCTTTTCCATATTACCAAAGTCTTTGACAAATTGTTTGATTTTTCTAACACGCTGATTGCCACGGGAATTTATTAACGACATTACCAGCTCTCCATTCTGGTCTTTTCCAGTTGGACGATCATATACTTTTTGAATAATTTGAAGTCCTGTTAGTTTTTCTTGAGAAAATATCATCGATGGTAAAGCAATTAATATTGCCATTAAAACAAGATTTAGTTTTTTGATACTCATATTAAGTCTCCTTAAGGTTAATGATTTTAAAAGTTTCAGACAAATTTCAAACGTTATTTCTCCTTTTCAAAATAGATATTACTTTTATACAGAAGCAGA
>JAUXBV010000018.1 GCA_030619215.1 Fibrobacterota bacterium
ATAATACGTATGTGTATTTGTGTCAAGGTCAACATCAACATGGCCATGCAGCCTGCTAACCGCTACCTTAATAACGTCGGCAAGTCCAATACCGGGATCGCCTTCAATACCTACCTTCTCAATAACCTGTTTACTCTCCACATCAACAAGGGTAAAGTATACCCCATACGTTTTTTCAGTTTTATCTATACTTCCATATAACATACGATCCAATTGCAGCGCTTTTCCCACAGCAGCTACACACCGAGGCTCTCTGCAATATCTTGGAAATCTCATTTTGTTCTCTTTAAACGCGTTCTCCATTCCCTCCTGCATATAAATATCATAACCGCCTATTGCGGAAATGCTTTTCTTAAGGCTCTTTTGGGCTTCAGCAGCTACTCTCTCTCCGCCCCCGCTCACCTCCGGATTAAAAATACCAATCCGTGTTTTTAATCCCTTCATATCATCCTGCGCAAGAGAAGCCAAAATACAGCACAGCACTAATAAAACCGATTTTCTGTACACTACCATCACGGTTTCCTCCGATGTTACAGTGTGTTAAGCAGAGGAACATGATAATGGTCCTCTGCTGTTACACAATGTTATCCACTTTGTGGTTAAACACTATTTAAATAGAATAATCTGTTTCATGTATTTCTTTTCTTCATTATTATCTTTAAATTTAACTACCAAGAAATATCTACCATTTCTGCACATTCTACTTCCAGTGATTTTAAATGAAATTGCCTGGTCTTCATCCTGAAATCCATTTGTCAGGTTCTTTGTGTGGTTCAGCGTTTTACCATCCCACCATATTCTATAGGTCAGGCCACTCAGTGCGCTTTTTAATACCGTTGACCAGACTCTATCTCCCACAACATTATAGATATCAAGGTTCAGGTCAAATTTATAATCACTCTGCCCATTTATTTCAATGCAGGTTCCCTTTAAATTTCTATTCAATGCATTCACGCCATAGTCGTTAACAGGAACAACATAAGGGGAAAAGGGATTCGGTTTTACCTTTATACTCACTTTTCCGCGGCTCGGTTTCCAAACCAAAGCATAGCGGGAAAAATGGGCTGTTCTAATGTTAACACTGCTCCCGTCATCAGCTACTATTGAGTTTTCAACCGGCCTCCACTCCAGTTGGCTGGTATTCCATAAAGCCACAAAAAATCTATTGCCGCTGCTACGCGCATCTTTTTGATATTCTTTTGGGATATCCAGTATAATGACAATGCTGTCTGTTGTTATTTTATCAGCTTCAATTAGGCTGTCAACATCCGTAATGTCATAAATATCTCCCAGGATATTTATTCTGCCGGTAAATATTTTTCCATCTATGTACACACTATCACTGCTGCTCAGGATGGAGCCATAGTAAATATCATTATTAAGCGACGGTACTTCTAAAGAAAGCTCTGCATCTATTCCGGATTTTATCAGGTTCGGAGGAAGTATAATTTGACAACCGGAATTATTCGTTGCCGTGTCTTTATAAGCAGGAATAAGGTACCGGACGGCAAGCCCGTATTTTTCACTGTTTTCATCATAATATTCATTAATTATCCTGCCACAGGCCGCTCTTATCTTAGCTCTGCCGATAAAATTATCCGCAGGCCGGTAAACACCCCCTTCAATGGTGCCTGCTTCTTCAGGCGCTATCTCCCAGGTGGGGGAAATCGTAACAACATAACCGCTGTCGTCAAATCCTTCTGTAATAAATTCGGCCTTATCCAATGGAGAAGTGGTTATATATGCATCGCCGACATCAACCCGTACAACTCTAATACTGTCAAGCTTATAGGGTGATATTTTAAAAACAACCAGCACGGTACTGTCAACCCCTTCAGCAAGCTGATAAACACCCGACCTATAAAAAGTAGCCCGAAGGGCTGCCAAGCCGGAGCCGCTAATTTTTGCAGGAGTTTTAATTATAGCGTCTTTATCCTGAGACTCTATGGAACAACCGGCAGAATTTATCCAGTCCCAATCCACGTTGGCATCAACAATTTGCGCTGCAGGTAGAAACTTCGATCCATAGTATCCATTGAAAACAAAGGTAACCTCCTGATCGGCAGGCAGAAGAAGTGTATCCTCAGAAGAAGGTGTAACCGCTAACCTCGTTAGTATATTTGCATCGGGCTTGACATAGGACAGGTAGTTCTCCTGTTCATACCCATAGGTATTGCTCCCAATTGTAAGCTTGAAATAATAAACCAGGTAGCTACCGTCTTTGCTTGGGCTTATCTTGAAATTGTAGGTACGAATATTTCCGGCATCTGAGAAAGAAGCAAATCCTGTTGAGTCATAAGCCTGGGCGTAAAAATCCTTAAAAAAGATTAAGCCCGCATCCAAAACAGTATCAATCACACTAATTGACAAAGTAACAGAATCGTTGGTTAAAACAATTGAATCGGATGCATAATGGACAGCAGGTAAAAGAACCGTGTCGGTATGAATGGAATCGGCGCCGAATGGTATGGTAAAAATGTGATACGAGCAGTCAAGCAACGAATCAGCACCGGCATCGACAGCCATTATATATGAGCCTGTTCCCACACCGCCTACCACACTGGTAGCTGATACTGTCTTGAGAATGGGAGACTTCAATTTTATCGAGGCATTTGTAATATTCTCCAAACCATGCGGCAATACCCACCGTAACGCTTTTGTTCCACTTTCCACGGTAATATTGATAGAATTAATAACTTTATTTGTAGAATTTATCTTAGGCAGTCCATCACTAATAACCATCATATTGTCTACCAGTGAAACACCCGCAGTATCAACCAGGATTGTCGAATCCAACACCAGACCTTCCATACCGGCCTGAATGCGATAATGCAATCCTTCCGGTACATTCCTTATTTCAAAGGTACCGAGTGCATCACTGTTTGCGGTTGCAATAACATCGTTCGTAGTTGTATCAATAATATTTACCGAAACACCCGCAACTACCGAAGATGCCGAGTCGCTCTTCCTTACCGTCCCTTTGATTGTTGCAAGCGCATATAGGGTATCGGTAATACTGTGTGTTCTCCCTTTGAGCGTGACGACCGGGAGACCTGCCGCCTCGGTAATGTAGCCACCCGCCGATGCGAACATCTTATAGGTTTTGCCGCCGGTAATACTGAGCGCATAACTACCATACACGGCATCGGAGACAGTGGAGAAAGTGTCATTCGGCGTAACCGAAGTATCAACCAGCAGAACCGATGCATTCGTTATCGGTGCAAATATTTCCTCATAAATGCTGTTGAAGGACCTGCCTTGTATAGTTCCCGTTACCAATGCTGCACCGGAGCTCATGGTGACAGTTACCTGCTTCGAGCTAAACACCTCTATTAAAGAGCTGTATGAAGTAAATCCCACTTTAGTCGATTTTAACGTATAGGTTCCCGACTCAACTGAAAAGGAAAATGAGCCGTTCTGCGGTGTTGAAGGGATTTCACCCACAAGAGTACCATCAAGCAACAGCTTTACATTCACGCCAAGCAATGCATCCCCTTTGCTGTTTTTAACTGTTCCGGATAAGGTATATGGATTCTCCGTAAGTACTATCGGCGCTCCAAAATCCACATTCTGACCATAAGAAACAGAAGTATCCCGTGGAAGATCGGAAACGTACCCTTCCTTTTGAGCAGTAATTGACCAGTCAGCTTCATAACAACTTAATATAAAATTACCGAAAGGATCGGTCTCGGCCGTTACGGTATCACCACGGTCGGACACCCCGACAATCACTGCAAGGTTAATAGCGCTTCCCGCAGCATCTTCAACTTTTCCAAACACCGTAGCATCCGGTCTGTCAAGGTAAAACTCTGTTGTAACGGTATCGCCATCACCCAGTGTTACTGTTTTTGTCTGTGGCTCAAACCCATTCTTTACCGCAGTGAGCCTATAGGTTCCGGCCGGACGCTTCCGGGAAAGATAGCCGTCATCATCCGTATAGAACAGCAGCGGCGCTTCCATTGATCCGTCAAGTACTTCCACTTTAATCTCAACAAGGCTTACCGGCTTTATCAAGGTCGTATCACCAACGGCTATCCTCTCTTTCGTCAAAGCTTTCATGACTCCCGTAGGCGAGACATACCTGAAACCGGATGCATTTCCCGAGGTCCCGGCCCCCTTCTCGTCAATCGCTATTACCTTCCAGGTATAATAGTTACTGGTAAGAATCGATTTGGCGTCAAGGATCATAAAGGCAGTATCGCCGCTAAACTCCCCCGCAGTGACTTCATTACTCCACAACACCATCTGCGCATCGACACCCTCGAAATCCGAACTTACATAGATATAAACCTTATATGTATTTGCCAAATCATCAAGGTTTGTCCATTTAAGAGTAATCGAATCATAATCAGAGGAATTAAGCGTATCAGAGGCATAATCCCATACATTTACCGGCGCTTCGAGCGGGGTACCCTCCATTGTAAAGGAAGATGGAAGCCCAAAGCGGGTAGAACTGTACGCCGGATGATTCCCATAATTATTAAGAACAACCCAGCTATACTCCTTCCCTGGAGAAAGAGGTGGTGGGTCGGCACTGATAGTGCCTGAAGGATCGGGTGCACCATAAGTCATTTGCGTAGTTGCTGTAATCGCTTCCCATATAATACTTAAACCCTCAATTGAAAATTCATTGGTAACGGAATCATTCGATATATTGATCTTCTCATCAGAAACCAAAATGTGGTAATAGGGCACCCCGGGATTTTTCTTCCATTGGAATGTCGGCGTCAGATTCTCAATATTTGCTGCATTCGCCGGGGATATAAGCTCTACAGAGGAGTTTGACTCAACAATCACCTGAATTTCATTTGAGTAAAACGTGGTGTCAACCAGGCCGATTTTCGTCTTCCAGGCTACCATCACATAATAGGTACCAGCACCCATACCGTTCTCAGATGGCCTGAATTTTATCCCCCGCTGTGGAGGGTTACCTGAGAAAAGAATGTTGTTTTGTGGAATATAACTCGTATCATTTTCAACAATTACGGTATCTATATACCGTTTTGTAACAGAATCCGAATAATTTTCAATAATGGAGCCGCCCGGTGAGGTGCTAAAGTAAACACGGCCGGAGTCGGGTACCAGGTCAGGATCTATAGGGTTACGGGATGCGCCTGTCCATTTTATCCAGATAGCAGTATCCTGAGTAATCAGCGAAATAGGAAAATCCGTTAAAATATAAGGCGTTGACTGTGCAAGAGCTGTAACAGATATACAACCAAGAAAAACTAAAAATGGTATTACCCGTTTTGTCAAAATCATGTATGCGTCCTTTCACGTCCGTTATTAAATATTTTTCTCTATCGAAAAAGCTTTTAGAAATAATACATAACACCCGTCTTTATTGCAGTGAGCGGAAGCAGGTCCAGCTCCGCAAGCAGCCGTATTTTCGAGCCAACTATAGCGCCAAAATTCAATACCGGCGTCATGATGCCGTTTCCAAACCTTATCTTCTTTAAAGCGTCTATATTAGAAAGAAGGTTTTCATTATCACGAAAAGAAAAGTCCATTGAATATATTCCAATATTAAAGAAGCTGCTATAAAAAGAGCCCTGTATTAACAATACATGGTCCATTAAAGCCTCAAACCTGAAATCAAGAGTATCGGGGTATTCAGCAGTATCCAGCAAAGCCGCTTTATCAGAAAACGGGTCGGATAATTCCATATACAAACTGCCGAATAATTTCGTATATGAAATGGCAAGTTTTTCAGGAATTATATCAAACATAACCGTATGTGCCTGCGGCATCTTCCATGTCATTTTCGCCGTGGTGCTGTATTCCACTGAATTCGTTTCATTATTCCTGAATTTACTTAAGTTATCATCATCGCCGGTCATGTAATTCATCAGTTCATCCGGGTCGCTGATGCCTGCTTCCAGTCCCTGGGCAATTGCAAAAGTTTCCGGATCGACAAAGAATGGAAGTGAGTATTTTGCTTTTAAATATCCTGTTGGCCTGGCAGTCATACCAAACCTTGAAGTAAGGCTGAATCTCCAGTATTTTAATGCGAATGTCGGCGTCCACCGCTCCAACTCATAATGCCCGTCAATAATATTATGCAAACTGTAATCAATATCACCTCCGATAGTGTAATCCGGGACACCCTCTTCACTTATGGTAATATCAAATTTTCCCAATATATCAACATCAACTTTGCCTTTTAAATCAAAAGTAAACGTATGACGATGAAGATTAAAGGCAAATTTGAGCATGTCATTTACTTCATAAGCATACCCGAACGTCATGGTCTCCCACCCAATTGAAAGTTCAACCGGTACAGTTATGGCCCCTCTCATGAGTAAACCTATATCACCGCCCTCTTCCGTACCGAGCTCCAGTTTTGGTATACCTATTCTGTTTAAATATTGCATGTACAGCATTTGCATATTAGAGAATGTAATAACCCCGCCTAACATGGGAACATCTACCTGTATCGAATAATTGGCGTTCTGTTTTGCATAAGCCTCCGGCACAAACTCCTCACTCTCAGCACTGTCGGAGAATTGACCCGATATCTGTGATCCTAAATTATTTGCTATACTTTGTGGTAGATTGTATTTAAGAGGAATATTCATGCCGAGAAATGCTTTGGGATAATCAAATGACACGTCCAGGGGTGATTTAAGGAAATCATAATTAAACCCGACAGCAAGTTCCGCTTTAAAATCCAACCCGTCAAACTCAGTGGTTATATCCTGCGAATGTGTATAAATAAAGGTTAGAAATACTACTATGCCGGTCCTTATAATACCTGTATTCTTCATCACAACCACCTTTTTAGAAAGTAAACACCCTCTAACAAGCCCATGCAATACTTAAACTGATTCTATAACAATTTGTAGAATAATTGTATCCTCATTCAGATAGAGAGTCAAGGAAAAAAGACATTGAGCCCATATCAGAACAATCCTCTATTGAACTGCTTTGATTAATACTGCAGAAGCGTCATCGCTGAGGTAGGAAAGTTAAATTAAAAGAGGGAATAAAAGGGAATAGTAATAGTAAATATTACTCTTTACAATATGGATTAAGAATATGATTTTTAGCTTATCAGAGCTGCAACTTCAAGTGTGAGTAATTATAGACAGGAAAATATTATAAAGCCGTCTCCCCGCCCACCGTAACATTATCCTTCTTTTCAGAAAGAGCATTTGATATCTTCTTTTTCAGCTCAGAGGAATATTTAAAAAGAGGAACCATCCGCCGTGGTAAAGGAACAACCTCTCCGGTTTTGGGATTGCGTGCGGGACGAGGTTTCCTGACCTTTGTATAAAATGTACCGAATCCTCTAACTTCAATTTTTTTATTATCTTCAAGAATCTGAGAAATTGACTCAAGGAACTCTTCAACAACAACTCTTGTATCAGACTGGGTTAAACCCGTAAATTTCGACACAGACGCAATCAAATCATGCTTTGTAGTGTTTGCCACATTTCCTCCTATTGAACATTTAATACTTAAAATATCCCATGAATGAAGTTATAAAGTCAAGTGAAAATTTAATTTTTCTTCTATCCCCGCTAATCCAGCTTGTCTATTTTTAGAATATTTATCAGAAATACGACTGTATAACTCACTTACCCTGTCAAGTATGATTCAAGCAAGTGGTGCGGTTTAAATATAATATTTTATGAATTAATCGGGTTAAAAAACCGGTTTTAATTATTTTTCGGTTCTACCAGCTTATAGAATCAGTAAAAAAACTTAACTATTGCTCATTAACAACCTGAATTCACTCAGGGAAGAAAAATGACTTATGAAAGACCGGCCTTTACCACTGCCTCTCTTCATGCATGGTTTTATATTATAAAAACATTCTTTAAACCTTTTATCAAAAGAGCTGCCCGTCAAATTGTTAATTATTGCTTTTCTGTTTTTTTCAATATAAACAGTATCTATTTCTTCTGTTATGTTATTATCTCTTTCCCATTTAGATATTCCATCATTGAGATTTTTTAATTCCGCTCTCAGGCGGCCTTTATCTGCAATGAGTTTTTTTAAAACCTCATACTGCATTTCCTGATTGAGTACGCTAAAATCAATAGTGCCATTGTATATAAAAGATTTCATAAAATGATTTTTAAACTCATTTACATTTAATAACGTAACCTCTTTCCCAAACGTTCTCTTTATTTCTAAATAGTATTGATTTACTAATTCCTCAACAGGGAGCCATGAGACCGGAATATAAAAATTATCATGCAAATGGCTAAAATCTATTAATTCCGACCTCGAAATTCCCAGTGGTAATCTTCCTGTTACCTTTTTATAATACATCCATGGCTCATAAAGGGCATAGCCAAAACCTTCAACTATGGATGTTGTTATACACCAATCAGAATAGCTGTACAATAATTCAAGAACACTTCTCACTTTTGTTAATTTATCAGGCAGGTATTCACGAATTCGTTCTATATCAGGAATAACAGGCAGGTTATACCTTTGGGACAGCCGCCCGATTTTTTTATATAACTTTTTATCATACCCTGACGTCCCGGGGCTGCCGATTAAAAGGTTCGCTTTATGAATAACACATACTTTAATTATAGCTTCCAGTACATTTTTCCTTGAAATGATTCGCACAGGATAAAATACGGTTTCAGCAGACGGGATAAAATTTGTATTGTCCTTTTTTGATAACTTTGAAAGAGCTATATAAACTTTCCGGCGCTCTGACTGGGATAAGTTGCGAGTTTCATTATTTCCTTTAATCGGATTCGGAAGTAATGTAACCGGAAATTTTGCATTACTAAAAAGCTTATAATTTCTTTTATTGAGAACTATATACTCCAGATATCCTTTTGGATAAAGGTAATCCCATACCGGAATACCTAAAAATTCCATATCCCGTATATGGCTTAAAAGTTCCGATCTTCCCTCTTCAGCCATATCATGTATGACTGAATAAAAACGTACTTCATTGTCTGATTTGAACAGGTCAATTAAATCAGAAAACGCAGCGGACAGGGCAATATTCTTTCCTAAAGAAAGATTGTGCGCTACAATACAAACAGGCCTGGGCAGTTCTTTATTTGAAAGTAATTTCGTAAGTTTCCGAAAGAGCCTCTGCCGTATCAATAAGAAAGCTTTCTTTGTATGAAACCTGTGGTAATCACATTCTTGAACAGGTATTACTTCATAATTTGAATATGTTTTTTTTGAATAATTATTACATATAATAAAGCTTCTTCTGATATTTGACCGGGAAGTTCTATTGAATACCCCTGAGTATCTCTCCATTACCGTAGTAACACCACCCGGGCGGTTATGGTAATGAATTTGAATAAAGGATTTTGGTGCCATTAATTTCATAGTATTAATAATGTATAATTATCTATTTATTATATCGGGGATGGAAGCTCCTGTGAACCTCTTTAAGGTATTCCCTGTCAATGTGCGTATAAATTTCAGTAGTTACAATATTGGCATGCCCGAGCATTTCCTGGACAATACGAAGATCCGCACCGCCTTCCAGAAGATGGGTCGCAAAAGAGTGGCGAAAGGTGTGTGGAGAGACCTTTGTCGTAATACCTGCCAGCCCGGCATATTTCCGAATTATCTTCCAGATACCCATACGTGAGAGAGCCCTCCCCCGAAAATTCAAAAACACGGTGCTGTCTGACTCCGGCCTCGCGAAAGAGGGGCGATCAACATCGTAATATTTTTTTATCCAGTCAAGAGCAATATCGCCAATCGGCACCAGCCGTTCCTTTGATCCTTTGCCGAGAACCCGTATCATCTTTTCTTCATAAAGAAGCTGCTCAAAGGTAAAGGAGGCCAGCTCGGAAACCCTCATACCTGTAGCATACAGTGTCTCAAGCATAGCCCTGTCACGCACCCCTCCTCTCTTCTCTGTGTCAATAGCATTGAAAATACGCATTATCTCATCAACAGTAAGTACAGCAGGCAGGTAACGGTTATGCCGCGGCCCCTCGAGGAGCTCGGTTGGATCCTCCTTTATTACCCCTTCTGAAACAAGGAATGCGTAGTAACCGCGAATCGAAGAGAGCGTCCTTTGAATAGATGATGCTGCAAAGCCGGTATCAAAAAGCTCACGCAGATACTTTGACAAAATGTCAGTGCCGGCTTCAGTTACAGGATTTATATGTTGCGCTTCAAAATAACCGGCCAAACGCTGCAGGTCATAACGATACGACTCGACGGTATTTTCACTCAACGTTTTTTCAAGTTGAATAAATGCAAGGAATGAAGTTAGGTACGGTAATTCTTTCATTTAAAAAACGGGTTATATCGTTTTTCCCGCCCAACGGTAGTCCTGCCTCCATGCCCGGAGTGCACGATAGTTTCATCAGGCAGGGTAAATAGTTTTTCTTTGATATTTTTAAACAGCAAAGCACCATCGCAACCGGGGAAATCAAACCGTCCCACAGAACCGGCAAAAAGCGTATCCCCTGAAAAGCAATGCTTCTCTATAACAAATGCGCATCCGCCAGGGCTGTGACCGGGAACATGCAATACCGTGAATTTAAAACTGCCGATTTGAATATCACCCTCATGCAACTCTTTAAGCGGGCCTTTATACGTTACCATTATACCCATCATATGAGAGCCATTGTACTCTGGATTCAAGAGCATAGGTTTCTCATCCGGATGCGCCCACACTTCAATACCCGGATATTCCTTCATAACCTCCTCAATCCCCATGAAGTGATCAAAGTGGCAGTGCGTTAAACAAATAGCTTCCGGAGATAATGAATTATTTTTTATATAGTCAAGCATTTTGCTGCATCCGCTTGACGGGTCGAATATTATGCAGAGCCCATCATCCTTTGAAAGAACGTAGGTGTTTGTTTCAATAGGGCCTGTGACGAAGCGTTTTACTGTTAGTTCCATTTCTCTCTAGTTTAATACATCATCTTTTAAAATTGGCCTGAAAGGCCTTAACATACCAGCCCAGGAAGAAAGCCTGGGTATATAAACCAACCAGAATCTACATAAGCCTGTAAGGCTGACACATTTTTTTTCACTCCCATAAATATCTTTCATCATATTTAATTTTATATTTTTTTAATATTTTCAGCAATTCTTCTTTATACATTTTACTTTTATGGTGCTCTTTCTGGTTATCAATGTACTGAATAAGAGTGTTTAGTTGTGACTGCCCCAGAGAAAATACTGCATAACCAGCCTGCCATGAAAAATGGTATTCAAAACTTAAAAAGAGGATCATCAAACTCCCCGACAAAAACAACCTCAGGCTCAAGTAGTATTCCCTGTTCCCGGAATACTCTCTCCTGGATAAAAACAATAAGCTTTCTTACATCCGAAGCTGATGCGTCTGAAACGTTGACAATAAAATTGGCGTGTTTCTCTGAAACCATTGCCCCGCCTATGTGATGCCCTTTAAGTCCGCACTTTTCAATTAATGCGGCAGCATAATTTCCTTCGGGATTTTTAAAGACACTTCCGCAATTCGGTTTATCCAGAGGCTGCTTCTCATTTCTCCGCTGTAAAATATCACGACAAACCGATTTCAGGTTGTCCCTATCGCCTTCCTCAAAATGAAAATTGGCTCCTAAAAGAATTGTATCCATTTCTTTAAGGGAGCTGGTTCTATAACCAAAATCAATTTCTTTTTTTTCCAGCTCCCACATTTTATAATTGGAGCAGTCAATTCCTTTAACCGACATCAGGCAGTCAGAAACAGCCTGTTTAAAAGCGCCTGCATTCATAATCAGAGCGCCTCCCACACTGCCCGGTATACCTGCCAGCTGCTCTATTCCACAAAGACCTCTGTCTACAGCTTCTTTAACCAAAGTATGAAGCGGCGCGCCGCTTTGACAGGAAGCAAATGAACCATCCCAGCTTATTGCAGAGTATTCGGATATATCAAGTGTCAACCCGGGCCACCCGTTATCGCTAATCAGGATATTGGATCCTTTGCCCAATATAAACACAGGTTTATTATTTTCGTTTGCCCAGGATACCACCTCACCGATCTCTTTCTCTGTATTAACCCTGGTATAAAAACGGGCAGGCCCACCTATACGAAATGATGTTTTATCTTTCAGGGGAATGTTTTGTTCAATACTATTCATGTGGAAAATGGAAATCAATCTGAGAATATTTTATAAATATTATTAGTGATAAAAAACTCAACAATATCTGAATCAAGGTGTCCTGCTTTTGCTTCAGAACGGAGAATATCAATGGCTTTTGACGGGGACATTGCGGGTTTATAGGGCCTGTCCTGGGCAACAATCGCATCATAGATATCAACGACTGATAAGATTTTATCTTCAAGGCACAACTCTCCCTTTTTCAAACCATGCGGGTAACCTGTTCCATCCAATCGCTCATGATGATGAGCAGCGATATCCGGTATACGTTCAAGCTCCGGCGTCCACGCTATTTTCGACAGTATCCGCTGTGAAGAGACGGCATGAG
The DNA here is from genome assembly GCA_030619215.1 of Fibrobacterota bacterium. Lineage (GTDB taxonomy): Bacteria > Fibrobacterota > Chitinivibrionia > Chitinivibrionales > JANQEN01 > JAUXBV01. Next base: position 12,412 of record JAUXBV010000018.1, read on the forward strand.
AATTAATAATCTCTCTCTCGCTTTCCGTAAGGTTACCCTTCTTAACGGCAAGTGCCTCAAACTCCTCCTCTGTCAGTAACGGTACTTTTTTCCCATAGGAATTTATAAAATACTTCTCCTTCAACGTAAGAAGTTGTTTGAATTCTTCATCGCTCAAAAAGCCGGACTTATTAATGCGTTCCAGTAACAATCGATCTTCTTCAAGCTCTTCCAGCGAGAGCCAGGGTAATTTTTTACCGGATTTCTTTGAAAGGAGCTGGAAACGGATTGTATCGAAACGGGATAAAACAGCCGCGAATTCACCTTTTGACAGGTGGTGCTCCTTTGTCAGCAATCCCTCGGGAACACCGATTTTTCCAATATCATGAAGCAGTGCGGCAAATTTAAACTGGCGTTTCCGGTCGTTGGAAAAGGATACCTCCTTAAAAACTCCTATATCACATTTATTAGCAGCCTCAATAAAAGCCATGACATATCCCATAACACGACGGGAATGGCCGGACGTGACCCTGTCTCTTTCATCAATCGCTGCAATTGAGGAGCTTAAGAATCCTTCAAATATATGCTCAATACTTTCATAAAGCTGTGTGCGTTCAATAGAAACCGCTGCAAGCGCTCCTATTGACTGGAGGAATACCTCATCCGTATAGGAAAAATCAACTACCGTTTTTAGAACAACATCCGGGGAAGAGAGTTTTATGGAAGGGTCTTTTTTCTTATTTAAAAGCTGCAGGACGCCGACAACCTCCCCTTCTATATTTTTAAGCTGTACGGTTAACATCGATTTTATCCGGTAATTAAAGCGCTCATCAAAATCCTTGGAAAATTTATAGGGAACAGAATCATCAAGTTTATAAACGTCCCTTATATTCAGGTTCTCACCAGTCGCAGCAACATAACCTGCTATCCTGTTCTTATTAATATCTATGGTGAATTCCTCTGATGCTTTAAATTCTATAGAATAGTTAAAAGACACCTTAAAACGTAATTTGTCGGTAAAAGGCCTTCCCGGCCCCTCCCGCTCCCGAATGTAAATACTGCCTGCATCCGCATTCATGATATCACAGCTCTTCTCTAAGATCAACGCCAGGAGGGTGTCAAGGTCATTATGTTTAGACAGCGCCGTGCTCAACTCTATCAACTGGTGTTTCTGTTTTCGATATTTTAAAATCTCATTTACAACACCTTTAACCTGCCCGGATACGCTCTGATGATAGCGGATGGTATTAAAAATGTTTCGCAGTGAAAGAGTTGTGAGAGGGCTCTCAAAAACAGAAGTTACCGGATAATTGTCCAGTATTTCCGGGTAGATATTACTTTCAACAACCTGATACAGAGGAAAGTATTCGTTGGCGCCAACAGGAATATTTGAAAACAATTCAAGAATCGCTTCAGATGTACAGGGAAGGTAAGAGATATATCCTGACGCAATATCAGAATAAGATTTCCCCAGCTCTTCTGCAGATTTCTTAAGCTCAACAGCAATATCATTCTCCTCTGCTGCCGATCTTATCAAATGCAGGTCAGTCTCAGGGATATCACCTACTATAACAATGAATGGAGGCATATTTCAAAGTATATTGATTCTTAAAAGTTTTGCCCAATAATTCTGGGCTAAACTCTTTTAGAATCAGTTATGCTGTTCACTAGCGTACACTAGCATAAGACATTATTTATGAGAAACAGTATAAATAATTATTACGGTAAATTCAAGATAAAGGTTTTACTTTTATATTAATAATACAATGAAAGGTTGAATTAATAAATAAAAAATTGATTTACATACTTATAAAAATGATAAGTCTATTTGACCCTGATTATCCCCGACGAAAAATCGGGACACGTCATGATTTAACGGCTATAGTTCCGATGTTGTTTATCGGGTTGAATAAACAAAACGTCCCCGCTGAATATATCATCGGAGACGTTTTGTGGCGGACCGGACGGGACTTGAACTCGCGACCTCTGGCTTGACAGGCCAGCGTTCTAACCAGCTGAACTACCGGTCCATATATATCGTATATGGGCGTTGTTGGATTCGAACCAACGACCACCTGCTTGTAAGGCAGGTACTCTATACCAGCTGAGCTAAACGCCCTGTTCTTTCTTTTCTTCGGGCTTTTCTTTTCCCTTGAACATTATTGCAACAGGAAAAAGAATGC
>JAUXBV010000004.1 GCA_030619215.1 Fibrobacterota bacterium
CCTTAACCTCGCCCTCAGTATATACAAATGCGACCAATGCAGGATCTATTCCAAGTTCCGTTAATATTTCTCTAATACTTTTACCTTCCTCTGTTTCTACCCGGCGGGTATAATAATCCACATCGGGCTTCAGCCTTTCCCGCAAGTCTTTTCCCGATTTCAGGTAGATAATCATAGCTGCCGTTAAAACGCCTTCGGCTTATATTTCTCACCTCTTACCGCAGGTATCCCTCCTTCGACAGGCTCGCCCAAAAATCCCGCTTTCTCCAGATTGTCAGCGGCAGAACCGAGTTGCAGGTCTTCCAGCACTTCCCGTGTCGGGTTACCCTTATTATCCCATCCACGCGCTGCATAGTAATCATCTAAAAGCTGCTCGACCTGCTCTTTTGTAACTCCTTTTCCTTTTCCCGGGCCGCTGGGGATTTTGTCTTCCCATGAACGCGCCGGCGGATAATCAAAGGTACGTCCGTTATTTTTATTACGCTCTATATAATGACAGCGAGTCAGGTTCCAGATCATTTCAGAGGTTTTTAATGCTTCGTCAAAAGTGATACCCCAACCGGTAATGTGGTTGAGTGAGTCAACGATCTCTTCAGGTGTAATATCCAGCTCACCCCAGAACAGGCGGCATATACACCAGGTATCGAAAAGCGGGCGGATATGCTGCAGGTAGACAACGATTTTCGCCCTTCCTTCGGTTGTCTCTCTTCCCTCGGCTATATCCACCGTTATTGTCCATGCCCGGTTATGATGCGCTCCTATATCCGCAGTCATATAACTTAAAAGCATACCGGGGGCCCAGCGGCCGTCATAACCCGACATCTCCTGTCCTTTTACCTGCATGGCGAACTTCTCGCTTCCCCGGCCAATCTTTTCCGCTGCACGTTTTGTTCCCTGAGAAAACACCTCACCGATACCGCGCCTGTTTGCCACCATATCAACAAAGTGTTCAACATCATCAATAGAACCCCACTTGAGGGTATGGCCCTCCAGGTCTTTCTCAGTGATAAGGCCGCGCTCGAAACACTCCATGGCAAATGCAATAACCCCGCCGCCTGACATGGTATCCATGCCGTAGTTGTCAAGCATCCAGTTAATGTAGGCAACGTGGTTGATATCCTTCATGCCGATATTAGGGCCGCAGAGCGCTCCGGTCTCATATTCCGGACCCTCCAGGTGTACCTCCGGTTTACCCGGAATAACCGCCTTTGAATACTTCCCGCAGTTCATCCAGCAGCCAAAACATGCCTTATGTGTAATAAGGCACTTTTCAATGAGCTGGTCCCCGTCAACCTTGTCGATATCGTCATAGTAGGTGGTTTTGAAATTGTATGACGGAAGCACAGCATTGTCATTCGACCATTTCAGGAAAAAGGAGGTGCCGTACTTCTGCCACGGCTCCATATTCGGATGTTTCTGCGTACGCAGTATGATATCCGACACCTGTTTCGTCAATGACTCGATGTCATGAACCTTAATCGAGCGATTTCCCCGAACAACTATCGCTTTCAGCTTCTTTGAACCCATAACCGTTCCCTGTCCGGTTCTTCCTGCCTGCCTGCCGAAATCGTGGGTGATGCAGGAGAAAAGCACGCCGTTTTCGGCGGCCGGGCCGATTGTCGCAATCTCAAAATCCTCCCCTAAATCTTTTTTAAGTTTTGCTTCACAATCTAAAGAACCCATACCCCAGTAACCCGATGCATCCCGCAATTCCACGGTATCATTATCTATGTAAATAAAAACCGGTTTGGGTGAGGCTCCTGTAAAAATTATCATATCATATCCTGCGAACTTAAGCATTGGCCCGAGATGCCCACCCATATTCGAATCGCCATGCCCGTTGGTCAAAGGTGAAATTGACCCGAATTCAACCTTGGCCCCTGCAGGTATAAAGCAGCCGCTCATTATGCCGGAGTTTATAATAAACACATTTTCCGGCCCGAGAGGATCCGCGTCACGGGGAACCTCATCATAGAGTATCTTTGCAATGACGCCCCTGCCACCATGCCAGCGCCTGGTCAGCTCTTCATCGGTCGGCTGTCTTGTTATCTCTCCTGTTGTCAGGTTGACCCGTAGTGTTGTTCCGGCAAGTCCGTTACCCATTGTGAGCCTCCTTTACTGCTGCAGCTTCCGGTTTTTCCCACTTCACGATTGCATCGGTATTGCATAACTCTGTGCATTTCATGCATAAATCACATTTTATCACATGGTCAAGGTCCGGGTGTTGAAAAATAACATCCACCGGGCATACCGCAATACACTCGCCACAGTTGGTACATTTTTCTTTATCAACGACATAGGCTCCGGTATCGCTCTTGCTTATTGCCTTTTCCGGGCATGCCTCTTCACATTTGCCGCAGAGTATGCACACAATAGGCTTATATTTACCCGGATCGGGAAATTTTGCTTCAATCCTCAACGCAGCCTTCTTCGGATTTATCTCACTGAAGTGCTCAATAGCACAAATCTGCATGCAGAGGCGGCAACCGGTACAATTATCCTTATTAACCTTGATTCTCATCTCTACCTCCTGACAATAGCTATATCTATACTCCAAGTCACATAAATATCAATACTTTATATTTATTTACTTATTATTTGACTAACAATATACTATTTTATTATCCCCTTAACCTTTAGTAACTACCTAAGTAGTGAATAATATATATTATCCCATATTCATCTAACAATAGGGCCTACAATTATATAAACCGTATGGAATTTAAAGAGCTTGTTGAAAAACTGGTACTGCTCGGCTTTTCAAGCTACGAGGCGCGGGCATACATTTCCCTGCTTAAGCATCATCCTGTTACAGGATACGAACTTGCGAAAAGCTCCGGGATTCCCCCATCAAAAATATATGAAGTGATAGCCAAACTCCTGTCGCGCTCAATTATTTCTCCTCTGTCAGGAAAACCCGCCAAATATATGCCTCAGGATAACCGTGTCTTTCTAAAAAGCCTCCGCGCGAACTTCCAGAATACGATCAACTTTATCGAAAAGCACCTGCCCACTCTGGGAGATATCGACGTCGACTATGTTTGGAATGTAAACGATATGAATAATTTCATGACCATGGTAAAGGATATCATCAGGGGTGCAAAAAAAAATATTATTGTACTCGGATGGGATTCCGAGCTTCGTGAAATCATGAGTGACTTAAGAAAAAATAAAGTAAAATCAAAACTGGCCATTATTCAATTCGGCAGCATGAAGATTGACATTGGCGTTGTATACAACCACGGGATTGAAAAGGTGCTGGAAAGTGAAAAGGGCGGGCGGATGTTTTCCCTTGTTGCTGACGGATCAAACCTGCTTCAGGGCGTTTTCTCGGAAAGCAAAACTATTCGCGGTATTTATACCTCCCACCCCAGCCTGGTGGAAATGGCAATTGACCACATGGTTCATGAGATTTACACCACTAAAATGTATGACAAGTTCCCAAAAGAGATGGACAGGAAGTTCGGCGGTAAGGATCTTAAGAAGTTAAGGAATATCTGGAAGAAATAGATTTATATAATAATTTAATATCTTCTGATTAATCAGGAATAATGAAAGAATTAATCTCAAAAATATTACTTCTTATTTTTTTCACGCATTTTATTATTTATCCAAATTCTTTCTTCACTAAACAAAAAAGTTATGAGGCCGGGGGCTCTTTTTATTTCATGATAAAAAAGGAAGGGAATTATAATATTTACGAAAAGAACTTCAAGCCTGAATTTAAAATATTCCTCTTTAATTATGTTTATATTAGCCCTAATATCACATTATATACAGGGGATATTATAATCAGTAAAACTTTCAATTCAGGTATGGAATTTCCTCAAACTAATATTGATACTGATAGTTGTTATGATTATAATACAGTTGAAATTGGAATTAATTTAGGCTTTGCTTATGGTAAGAATTGGTTTTTAATTCCTTATATCGAATCCGGCCTTTCTTATGTAGTCAATAATACAGCTTTAATTATTGAAGAAGAGATTACTACAACTTTTGCTGATGGCTCAATATATTATAATGAACAATTATATGGGCCTGAAAATCAGAAATACAACTTTTTCATTATCCCAGCCGAAATTGGTATAAAGTTTCCTTTCGTAAAACATTTATCACTCACGTTCGGTGTCTTGCATAACTTTTATTTAGACAATCTCCCTTTTTATTATGACAACAAAGGATATAAAAATCATATAAAACTAAAAATGATGTTTACCGGTATTTTTTATTGATAAGATTAAATCAGTAGTGCCGCTTTTACAACTTGACACAAGACATATCGGAGGCAATTGTTTATAGATTTTCTTCAACCCACCTGTTATGACAAATCTCAACGCTCTTCTTAATCTTCTCCTTCGGCACAAGCAGCGATATCCTGAATGCCGTGGTGGTTATCCCTGACACCTTTATATCATTTTCCTTTAACAACTTCAGCGTTTCAATCAGCGTTTCGTTGCTCTTATTAAGCCCCTCGCCGATAAGGGAGAGCGCTGATAGGTGCGTATCAAATTTTATATTCTTACCTATCTTTTCATGCATCTTTTTTTGTATATGATCCCACTTGTAAACATCCTTCCGGGAGACAACAAATGAGGCCTTGGATCGAGGCGCATCCTTTTCAACACACGCAACGCTGAGCTCCTTTATCTGCACCTGCTCCTCTTCAAGGAAATTAATCGCCCAGTCAAAGTTCTTCAAGGTGTCCTCTCCATACAACCTGACCCGCGTTATATCATCCTCACTGACCACAGCCTGTATGCCGGTAAGCGTCCCCGGCGGCAGCATCCTGACGATGGTCTCTCTTCCCTCCTTAAAGGTGCTGCGCGCATAGACCGCGATCTGCTTCTCCTTTGCAAACTGAACCGCGTGTGCATTAAGAACCTTGGCTCCGGCAGTGCTCATCTCCTGCATAACCTGGCAGGATATCTCTGGAAGATGCTTCGCATCAGCTATGACTGACGGATCAGCGGAATAGATGCCTTCAACATCAGAATAGATTTCACACCGCTCAGCATTCAGGGCCGCTGCAAGCGCAACTGCGGTTGTGTCGGAACCACCCCGGCCCAGCGTTGTAATCTCCCTTTTATAGCTTACACCCTGGAAACCGCCTATCACAACAACCTTACCCTTTTCCATTTCATCCTGCACGCGGATGGGCCTTACCTCAATGACTTGTGCATTGTTGTGCCGGTCATTGGTGATAATACCCGACTGAGAGCCGGTAAGCGACACAGCTTCTATTCCCTGTTCGTTAAGGGCTATGCATAAAAGAGACATGGTTATCCGCTCCCCGGTGCTTAACAACATGTCCATCTCTCTTCTGGACGGTGACCTGGAGATACCCCGCGCCATTCCAACAAGATTATCCGTCGTCCTACCCATCGCAGAGACAACCACTGCAACGTCAATGTTCTGCTTCTTTACATTGGCAATTAAACCGGCTACCTTTTTCAGTTTATCCAAATCCGCCAGGCTGCTGCCGCCGTATTTCTGGACTATACAAGGCATTATTATAAATCCTCCGGTTCAATTTTTGATTATGTAACCTGGTTAATTCAAATACTTTATTAAATAAAGATACAATTAACAACTGTTAATTGAGGATTCTTTATCCTTCTTCAGCAGGTACTGCAGCATCAGGCTTCACCTGCCCGTTATCCTCCGTGCTCTTTCCCACAAACCGGACAATGCAGTAGAGTACGACTACTCCCATAATTATCGATATGAATGGATTCAGGCCCAGGCCTGCCGGTAAATAGCCAAAAATAACAGCGACAGCCGCCACCGACATGGCATAGGGCATCTGCGTTCTGACATGGTCAATATGGTCTGAGGATGAGGCCATTGAAGACATAATTGTCGTATCGGAAATGGGTGAGCAGTGGTCTCCGAAAATAGCGCCGGTAAGAACAGCTCCCAGGGTGCCGAAGAAGATATTTCCCATTTCAGCCGGTGCATAGGCATTTGCCAGAGGAATTGCCAAAGGCATCATAATTGCCATAGTTCCCCATGAGGTACCTGTTGCAAACGCAACGACACAGGAGATTGAAAATACAAGAAGCGGTAACAACCAACCGGGAAGTGTGCCGGTAACAATACTGACAAGATATGTTGCAGTGCCGACCTTTTCAGTAATGCCCCCCAGGGACCAGGCAAGCACCAGTATGACGCAGGTGATGATCAGGGACTTGGCGCCGTTAACCCATGCCTCGAACGTTTCGTGCAGGTTAAGGATTTTCTGACTCGTTGCCAGGACAATTGCAACGATACTTCCTGATGCAGAGCCCCAGAGAAGCGCTACAGAGGCGTCTGCTTCACCAAAGGCTTCCCTTATTCCGGCAAGATTATAGGGAAGCTTCAGTCCGCCGCCGTTATACCAGAGTCCCACAAGCGCAACAACCAGAAGGGTAATAATAGGAATCAGCGCATTGGATATTCTGAGTTTCACACCTTCCGGGAATTTGGCTGAATCGAATTCTATGGATGACATGGGAATTGCCCCGTCAGCGAGTACCTTACCGGTCTTCCGTGCTCTTCTTTCAGCACTGAGCATGGGGCCGTAATCCCTCAACAGGTACCCGATCAGAAAAACCATGACCAGGGCAAGGATGTCATAGAACCTGAAAGGAAGTGAACGGAGAAATACTTCATAGGTATTGGCGTCAACACCGATTACTTTCAGGGCGTCATTTATCAGGCCGAGTTCATAGCCGACCCAGGTTGATATGAGCGCCATACCGGTTACGGGGGCGGCTGTGGAGTCGACAATATATGACAGCTTTTCGCGCGACACCCTTTTCGCGTCCGTTAGGGGCCTCATGGTCGGGCCGACGATCAGTGTGTTTGCGTAGTCGTCAAAAAAGACGGCGACGCCGAGAAGGTAGGTGAACAACTGCGCGCTTCGTGCGGTTTTTGCTTTCTTTGCAAGAGCCAGTGCAATCGCCTTGGTTCCGCCCATACGCGAAATCACCCCGATCATACCGCCAATGGTAAGTGTAAAGATAAGAATGCCTGCATGAAAACCGTCGGAAACAGACTCGATAACCACGGTAAACACTCCCATGTATCCTTTTATCAATTTAACAATGATGTTGCCCCCGACAAGCATTGAAGTGCCGACAAAAACACCCAGAAACAGTGACAGAAAGACCTGCCTCGTGACAAACGCCAACAGTATGGCAACCAGCGGCGGCAGAAGCGACCACGCCATGAATTTATAGTCAGTCACCGGAGTGGTATTGACAAGAAGAAGTGAGCAAAACATTAAAATAAGCGCGATTACCATTAAAATTTTTCTTGCAAGAGCACCTTTATCCATCTTACCCTCCTTATAAATATCTTATAAGTAAATTTCAAGTTTACTATGTATTTGAGAGAAATAATATAATTTCATTAGTGCGACAGGAGATAATTATATAAAAAGGAAATGAAATGGAAAGCTCCTTTATTAAATATTTTTTGTCAGCAGTTCTTGACAATCTACAAATACATTAAACCAGGTAGTGCCTGTCCGAAAATGTCCCTCCCCAGCTGAGCTGGACTTTGCCCCTTAGGAGAGAATCCATCCCCTAAAACATTAAAAAAGCCGGATTCCGGACAGACACATGGGTATTCCCCTGGCTGGCGTTCATGCTTTTTTGAGTATTTTCGTAAACACCACAGAAAGGAATACCCACACAATTTTATTGAGCCATCAAAAACAGGCGGTTTTTGCAGGTTGTTGACAATATGGTTTACTCACACGTAAAGCAGTGGGGATTTTTTTTATGATTTTTTATACACCATAAACAATCTTGTAACAGATTGATTTTTAATAAATTACAAGCTCCTATCATCTGATATATTAAATGTTCAAATTAAAAACTTTAATAAAAATGTTGCGAAAATAACTTTTTATCGATATATTAGTAAGGCATTTTGATAACTATAACACGTAAATTATTGAATTTTATATATAACCACCATTATCAGAAAGGGCAAGAAAAGACCTATGCAGCTACCAAAATCCCGACGTCGTCAAAAGCTTCGTGAAAAGCAGTGCCAGTACCCCGGCTGTGGAAAGATATTCTTTGGTATCCACATTTCAAAATACTGCCCGGAGCACAGACAGGACCGGTATCGTATCCGCAAGCGCACGAAACCTGAAGATGTTAATATTAAAAACCAAACGTATAAACATAATTATACTGAAGTGGTTACGATGGTTCTTAACTGCACCCTGGAGGCGTGCGACAACCAGTTCGAGGTAAAAATTTTCCCTCGCCAGTACGTGTATCCCAAGTATTGCCCCGAACATCGAAACGAATACCGGCGCGTTCGGCATCTCCATGCAATCGGCAGGGATGATTTGATCGAGCAAATGAAGAGAGAGAGCGAAACTGCTGAGATTGAAACCATTATGGGGTCGCAGGCGGTAAAGGATAAAGCCAACGTGCTCGAAAAAAAAATAGCTTGATTTAGAGCTTTCTTTTTACTTTAATTATGTGGGTAAAAGATTTTATCTTTTACCTTTTTATATTGTTGTAAAGTAAATAATTATGTGGGTAAAAGATTTTATCTTTTACCCTTTTTTTATTGTAAAGTAAATAATCCTTTTTATTAAAACGCTTCAGATGTTATTTTTTATCCCGAACAAATTACATCCAAAACAGGTATCACCTATTTTATACCATGCTTAAATGAGATTAGTATATTACTAAGACCACTTTAATCCTGTAAAACGCTTTATTTGCTTAACTATGAAGAATTATCAGAGAGCATTGTCAAATGTATCTAAAAAGGTTGATCCATTTATAAATAATACCTTCAGCAGTCTTAATATTACAGGGCCCGCCCTCTCATTTGGCGAGCTGAAGAGATCTCCAATAATGGTTGTATGCACCCATAGAAGCCACCTGGATTATATGCTTTTGGGAAATGAATTTTACAAACTGGGTCTTTACAACCTGCGTTTTGCCGCGGGGGACAATTTAACAAACCTGCCGTATATAGGAACAAAATTTCGCTCATACGGCGCCTTTTCAGTTTACCGGGCCCGGGCTACGAACAGAAAATACATTTTTGAATTATGCAACCAGGTTATCGAGATGCTCAATGATGGGGATAATATCGTTGTCTTTCCGGAGGGAGGGCGAAGTTACAGTGGCGGGATGATGGAGATGAAATATGGTATTCTTGCTGCAAATATTATAGCACAGTATCACTCCCCCGAAAAACAACACCTCTACCTGCCGGTAACCATTTCATACGAAAAGCTGCCGGAGCTTCTCTATTTTGAAACCCTTGAGAGGGGAAGGCGCATGCTGAAACAGAAGGGCGGCTTCATTCAAAATGTGGTGGGAAACGCCTGTTATTTCGGCGCAGACATTGTTGCATTTGCCAAGCTGCTGTCAGCACATAGCTTCGGCATCCATTATGGAGAAATCTTTATTGACTATAGCGACCCTGTCCCGGTTAACGATATTGTGGATATAAAAAAGTATTACTCACCCGGCAAACGGTATGAATTCTTTGCCCATAAGGTTTCCATTCAAAAGGTCGGTGAGACATTGCGCAAATGGCTGTTTCAGCTCTACCGCATACTACCGCAGCATATTGTTGCAGCACTAATGTTACAATCCGAATCATACACCAGGGCGGAAATGACAAAGAGGGTTCCGGACATTGTGGAAGGACTTCAAAAGAAGAAGAAAAACTGTAAATCCCTGGTTAACCTGACAGAAGATGAGATTGTGGAAAAGGGGATCGACCAGCTCCGTTTCTCTCAGGCTATAAAGGTTAAACAAAATAAGATTGAAATAAGAAGCAGAAACAGTATACAATATTACGCAGCGCCAGTAAATGCAAAATAAGGGGGTCATTAGTGGCATTCTATGATTATTTAAAGATTTCAACGGTGATTGATTTGAAAGAAACGGAGAAGACCGATGCTCTCACGGAGCTGGTTCAAATCCTATGCAAGATTGAAGGCATTAAAAAAAGAAAACCGATCATTGACGATATGCTCAAACGGGAGGAGTCTGCATCAACCTTTATCGGGCAGGGGCTCGCAATTCCCTATACCAAAGGGCCAATTCAAGATGACTTTTCAATAGTAGTCGGCAGGAACCTGCATGGGATAAATTATGACGCTGCAAGAGGCGCACAAGCTCACATTATCGTTCTTGTCATGGCAAAAAACCCTGAACATGCCTCGCAAATAGAATTAAGACAGGAAATAGCCTCCTTTTTCAAATCTGAAGCGATAAAAGAAAAGGTGCTGTCACCCGAGGGTATAATTGACGTCATTGAGCTGGTCTCATCCTATAAGAAAAAGACAACACGCATCATCGTATCAAAAAAAACCGGAGCCCCGAAAAAAGGCATGGACCCGGTAATCTCTTCAGCTATGTCCCTGGCAAAAGACCTGAAGGCTACAGCACTGATCTTTCTTGCAGATGCGGTTGAAGAAAATGATTTTCTTAACAGTATTAAAACCAAGAAAAGGGTTATCATAATAACCAGCAACAAATCACGTTTTGAAAAAGATGACAAACGCTTTTCCGACCTTATTCAGGCACCCTACTTTCCTGCATCACGCACGGGGCAGATAAAAATCGGGATTTTGCTGGCTCTTTCCCGGTCCCTTATTAAAAAGAATGACCGTGTTGTTTGTGTCTCAGGCAATTCAAATACCGGTAAATTCGACACCGTCATCTCTCTTGATGTGGAAAAGGAGTTCCAGTTCTTTTTCTCTGAGGCCAGAACGATCCTTCCACCCGATGTAAAACCTGAAGTACTGGAGCGGGTTCTCGGCCTTGCAAGCGAGATCGCCATTGAAGGCAGGGAAGGTAAGCCGACCGGAACAATTTTTGTGCTAGGTGATACCAACTCGGTAAATGCCTATGTCAGGCAGTTAATAATCAATCCATTCCGTGGTTACAGCGAAGCGGAGCGCAGCATTCTGGATCCGGGCCTTGATGAAACTATCAAAGAGTTCGCAAGTATAGACGGGGCATTTATCATCACCGGTGACGGTACCGTGCTTTCTGCCGGCAGCTACCTCCGGCCCCCACCGGAAAACGGCATTGATGTAGAGGCCCTGCCTAGCGGATTTGGCGCGCGGCATGCGGCTGCTGCGGGGATAACTGTCTGCACGAACGCCCTTGCAATTACAATCTCTGAATCAACAGGAATGGTTTCGATATTCAAAAACGGCACCATAATGCTCAGTATTGCAAAACCCGTTATGAAGAGAAGCTCAACAAGACTGTTTAATATTGCGCTTTCAGACCATTGATTCTGTATTTTGATTTTGTTTTATTCAATAATACATAATAATTTGGGCGTGTCCTGAATCCCGTGCAGGGGATAAAGGGCGGCGGAGTATAGGAAAAAAATAATAAGCAAAAGGAGAATAAATTGCAAAAAATATTCTATGATACAAAATGCCTGAATAAATGGATAATCCCCGAAAAATTAGAAAGTTACAGGGAGCCTGCAGCAGAAGCAGAGACAATGCTTAAAGAAAAAAAGGGATTGGGCAACGACTTTTTAGGATGGCTCAACCTGCCAATTGAAACAGATGAACCGTTTCTCACTTCCATAAAAAATAAAGCTGACGAAATAAGAGGAAACACAGACGTCTTTATAAGTATCGGCATAGGCGGCTCATATCTTGGAGCCAAAGCTGCAATAGAATTTCTCAGCCCCTCATTTGAAGGTTTGAGGAAACCTCACATTATCTTTGCGGGGCACCAGGTTAATTCCGACTATATGTCTGATTTATTAAAACTTATTGAAAATAAAGATGTTACATTAAATGTCATATCAAAAAGCGGCACCACAACAGAGCCGGGTATTGCCTTCCGCGTACTCAGAAAATGGATGGAAAAAAAATACGGGAGAAAAGAATCGGCCGAAAGAATAATCGCTACAACCGATCCTCAAAAAGGCGCCCTTCGTAAACTGGCAGAAAAAGAAGGATATGCAACCTTCCCCATACCACCGGATGTTGGTGGAAGATATTCCGTATTAACACCGGTCGGCCTCCTCCCAATCGCTGTATCCGGTATTGATGTTTTCAAGCTTCTTTCCGGCGCTAAAGAGGCTACTGAATTCTGCAGTGGAAATGATATAACTCAAAATATTTCAATGCGCTACGCGATTATACGTAACATCCTTTTCCGGCAGGGTAAAGTTATCGAGGTACTTGCCGGATTCCAGCCTCAACTCCATTATATCGGCGACTGGTGGAAACAGCTTACCGGTGAAAGCGAGGGGAAAAACTTTACCGGTATCTTTCCCGCTGCAGTTGATTACACTACTGACCTGCACTCTATCGGACAATGGATGCAGGAAGGTACGAGAAATGTTTTCGAAACTTTCATAATCCTGAAAAAAACGGATAACACCGTAACAATACCCGGGTTTGACGATGACAATGACGGCTTAAACTACCTCAAAGACTCAAGCTTCGAAACGGTGAATAACAGCGCATACAAAGGAACAGTACTTGCCCATCTCGATGGAGGAGTACCGATAAGCGCAATCACTATCGAAGACAGAACACCCGAAGCCCTGGGTCAACTCTTCTACTTCTTTGAAAAAGCAATCGCCATTTCCGGACACCTCCTGAGAGTTAATCCGTTCAACCAGCCCGGTGTTGAAGCTTACAAACAAAACATGTTTGCCTTTCTTTCGAAACCGGGATTTGAAGAAAAAGGAGAAGAGTTAAAGGAAAAATTAAAAGAGCTTGACCTGGATATTTAAAAGTATCCCTAAAATAATGGACTAGCTAATCCTTTATAAATAAAGAAATTATAAACATTCCTGCAAAGGAGCTCTCCCTATGAAATCATATAGAGAAACCCTCACGTTCAATATCTCCAAACGCCGCGCTTACCTGAATATCACACCCCAGGTTCAGGAATGCCTGCGAAAAAGTAAAGTTACTGAAGGGCTCTGCCTCGTGAATGCCATGCATATCACCGCAAGCGTATACATTAACGATGACGAGCCCGGACTCCTGCAGGACTATGACGACTGGCTGGAAAAACTCGCCCCGCATGAACCGGTAAGCCAATACAGACACAACGGTTACGAAGATAACGGCGACGCACACCTGAAAAGACAGGTCATGGGCAGGGAAGTTGTCGTAGCAATTACTGACGGAAAACTGGATTTCGGACCGTGGGAGCAGATCTTTTACGGCGAGTTTGACGGCAGGAGGTCAAAGAGGGTTCTTGTGAAGATAATAGGGGAATAAAAAAACAATATGAAATTGCAGTATTTTATCGATATAAGACTCTTTTCCTCTGAAAAGGATAAATCTGAGTAAATATACAAGAGTTTGCAAGGTGACACCACTCTGGTATAACTCAGATTAAACGGGAACAAGAGATTTTTTTTCTATTCATTCATATGTTATACCTTTTTTCTATGAAAAAAAATAAAGAATTTACAATTAATCAGTTGCTTATTTTTG
Organism: Fibrobacterota bacterium; assembly: GCA_030619215.1. Classification (GTDB taxonomy): domain Bacteria; phylum Fibrobacterota; class Chitinivibrionia; order Chitinivibrionales; family JANQEN01; genus JAUXBV01. The sequence goes on from JAUXBV010000004.1 coordinate 13,469, forward strand.
CATGTCGCTCGGGCAATCTGAAATTAATTAAAGAACGTATTAAATTGGGCGATGATATAAATTATTTGGATGAAATGCATGGTTCACCTCTTTTAGAAGCTGTAAAAAGTAATAATACTGAATTGATTGAATTCCTTATTCAAAATGGGGCCGATTTAAAAATTTCTGACAAACATGAAAATGGCCCAGTCGAATATGCGATTGGTTATGGAAATAAGGAATCATTAAAACTATTACTTGACCGGGAAGCGTCTATGGTAAATCCTGGACGGCCCCATTATAGAATAGATTCAGATGCAATTATAATTGCAGAAATTTTTTAAAAGAAAAGTGAAAAAACACCAAAAAGAATAATTGGAATATGTCAAGGTAGACTCAAATTATATGATAGTATTTGAGAATTGCGAGGTATTATTGTGAAAAAATCAAAAAAGAGTAAACTAGAAAAGCATGGATGGAAAATTGGAACAGCAGCTGAATTTCTTGAGTTATCTGTTGAGGATGAAGCTTATGTTGAGCTTAAGGTCACATTAAGCCAATATCTTCATAAAAAACGTATAAAAGAACACTTAACTCAAGAACAATTAGCGAACCTGATTAAATCAAGTCAATCTAGAGTTGCTAAAATGGAAAATGGGGACCCTACAGTATCAATTGACCTTCTGATTAAATCATTATTTGCTTTAGGTACATCACGTAGAGAGCTTTCACAAGTAATGATATAAAAGCTTGAATTCTGTAGAACAATTTTAAGCATTAACGAGCTTCTCCATTTTAACCACTAGAAAAAAATACCCACATTAAAAAAAATATTTGACAACCGCTATTTTTTATGCTATATTAGTTAGTGAGTATTAACTAACCACTGTGAAAGGTTAAAATGATGGATGAATTTTCAAAGAGACAAAAAGAGATAATCAGTGTGTCGATTAAGATTATTGCTGAAAAAGGAATACAGCAGTTAACAATTAAAAATATTTCAAAAAGCATTAAAATTTCAGAACCTGCCATTTATCGTCATTTTGATAGTAAAATGGACATTTTAATAGCTATTCTGTCTCAATTTAAAAACAGCAGTCAAATTATCTCATCAAAAATAATCTCAGATAATACATCGTCAATTAAACAACTCGAATTCATATATAATCATAATTTTAAACAATTCTCTGAAAACCCGGCATTGGCAGCAGTAATATTCTCCGAAGAGATATTTCAAAATGATAAACGATTGTCAGATATGGTTAATTCAATTATGCAGGTGAATCAGAATATGATAATTAAGATTATTAAGAATGGGCAGAAAAAACGGGAAATTAGAGATGATATTCCGGAAAAACAGATCGGTATAATAATTATGGGAGCGTTGCGCCTTTTAGTAACTCGATGGAGATTGTCAAAATATTCCTTTAGCTTAAAACAAGAAGGGGATTTAACTTTTAATTCGATTAAAACACTTATTAAAAAATAGTACTACTGATAATTATTCTTGAAAGGATATAAAAATATGGAAAAATTATTACACAAGTTATTAAAATTACCCTGGATAGTTTTAATAGTAACTCTAATCATTTCTGCTGGTTTTTTCAGAATAATGAAAAAAAACTCCCGTTTGGAAACTGATCTTGATAAGTATATGCCGCAGAATCATCCCGCATTTATCTATAGTGATAAAATGGAAGAGATCTTTGATATTAAAGATGGAATTATCATTGCTATTGAAAATGAAAATGGTATTTACAATTCTGAAACTTTACAAAAAATTAAAGACCTGACCAAGGCGTTAGGTAAAATGGATGAGATAGAAAAATCCGATGTGACTTCACTTTATACGGCTGATAATATTATCGGAACAGAACTTGGAATGGATGTAAAAGCATTCTATAAACGAGTTCCAAAAACTGCAGAAAAATTAGCAGAAATACAAAAAAATGTGCGTTCTAATGATATGGTTTTTGGAAGATTAGTTTCGGAAGATGAAACAGTTTCTGTTATTATTGCCAAAATAAAGGATGGTGTTTTTACGCAGAAATTTTATAAAGATATTCTGGAATTAACAGAATCATATAAAGGTCCTGAAAAATTGTATGTAGCTGGAAGTCCAATCGTAGAAGGAACTATGGCACATTTAATGCCTAAAGATATGAAAAAGATGGTTCCTCTTGTTATTCTTGTAATAGTTTTGGTTTTATTACTTGTTCTTAAAAGTATAAGAAATACAATATTCACTCTTCTTGTAGTATTACTCAGTGTTATCTGGACATTCGGTCTGATGGCAGCTTTTAAGATTCCTGTATATGCTGTTTCCACAATGATTCCTGTTATGTTAATTGCAATCGGGGTTGCAGATGGAATTCATCTTTTTAGTCACCTTGACCTGTTCTTACGAAAAAATCCTGACGCTTCAAAGGTTGAGGCTGTTAATGATATGTTAAAGGGTATGTGGAAACCGGTGGTAATGACTTCCGTTACAACGGCTGTTGGTTTCATTTCGTTATTAACATCACAAGTTTTTCCTATTAAATTTTTTGGAATATTTACCGCATTCGGTGTAATGTCTGCAATGCTTTTTTCTCTGCTTATTATTCCGGCAGCGATTTTAATTTTTGGACACACTAAGAGAAAATCAAAGAATGAAAAACCGGGTAATAAGTCAAATGGCCATCTTGCTTTCAAATTTGCAAATGGTGTTGTTAAATATAAGGCACTAACCCTTTCTCTTACAATAATAATTGTTGTCATTTCACTCTTTGGTATGACTAAGGTTTGGATTAATTCAAGTTTCCTTGATAAATTTGAAAAGGATAGCGACATTGTATTAACTGACGCTTTTATTAATGATCATTTTGGCGGAACCAGTACGCTGAATGTCATATTGGAAGCAAAAGAAAAAGGTGCAATGAAAAATTCTGATGTTCTGAAATTGATGGACAAAATGCAACAAAAAATAGAATCAGAATTAGCAGTTGTCGGGAACACTTTTTCACTGGCAGATTATTTAAAGCGTATGAATATGGTTATGCATGAAGATAAAAAAGAGTTTGATATAATTCCGGATAACAAAGAACTGAATGCTCAATATTTACTGCTCTATGAAATGTCAGGAGATCCTGACAATCTCTGGAAGGTTGTTGATTATGATTACAAAACAGCTAATATGACGATTCAGTTAAAAAGTGATAATTCCAAAGCAATTAATAGCGCGATTGCTGAGGTTGAAAGTTTCAGAGACGAATTTAGTAAACTGGGAATAGATGTGAATTTTGCAGGTTCAGGATATAAAGCACTTGTTTTTACTGACCTTATTCTGGAAGGGCAAATTAAGAGTCTGGTTATGTCACTTTTTATCATTATTATTCTCCTTTCAATTATGTTTAAAAATATTTGGGCTGGATTGATCGGTTCGGTCCCTATTGTTATTACAGCCGTTATCGGATTCGGTGTGATGGGACTTTTAAATATTCCTCTAAGTACAACCACCGCACTTATTTCCAGTATCGCTATTGGAATAGGGATTGATTATGCGGTTCATTTTATTGAACGATATAAAATGTATGCAATAGAAACTGGTGACAAACAAAAAACGATGGAAGGGACCATGCATCATTCCGGGCGTGCAATAATTTTTAATGCCACCGTTGTAATTGCTGGATTTATGGTCTTACTGTTTTCGGTTTTCCCTCCAAACAGAACTCTCGGAGCTATGGTTTCTCTTAATATGTTTACAAGCTTTTTGGGAACTGTAA
>JAUXBV010000307.1 GCA_030619215.1 Fibrobacterota bacterium
AAATATGATCGAGGCAGGGCCGCCGCCGGTGTCAATGACATTTTCAATCACCTCCGAAGGTTCGCAAACGTAAACATTATGCGAGAGGGAGACAATATATTCGGGAACGACAATGGTATCCTCATGGTAATCCTCAGGGCAGCCTTCAAAATAAAATTCACAGATTTCTTCACTTTGTAAATAATGTACAAAGCAGAATGTGGTTACCACTAAAAAGGTTGAGATTTTTTTGATTAATGACAAGTTCATTTTGGAAAGCCCTCCACAAAGACTATACTAAAAAACGTTAGTGCATATAAATAAGGATTTTATTTATAAATTTTTATTCGAATAAATAAAAGCACCTCCCGATATACTTTTGAGGTGCTTTTTACATTTTCATACTGTTATGGAACCTTTACTGCTTGATAAATTTAAATGGTTACAGAAGTATCTTTTTTAATTATAACATTTCCCCCTTATTTTTTAACCCATAACCATTGCTTTATTTTGAAATATCAGGGAGCGTAAAAGTCTGAATCCAGATAAACGGATCATTGATTATTTGGTCGACTATGATAATAATAGGAACGGTATCCGGGCCGATTTTGCTCGGAGAAGCGTGAACCGAAGACATGAATACATAGCCGAATGGATTTCCTCCGAGAACCCTGTCATTAATACAGACATGATACACTGCATAATATTCCCAGTACGGGAAATTTGGATTCGGTGTATAAACCGAGTCAGTTGCAGGGGAATTTTCAAATTCATGATAGCCGTACCAGTTGATATTATCATCAAACGAGGTGCCGTGGGCATAGACATCATCTGTTGAGCCGATGGTGACCTCGCCGTCGCCGTCTTTCATGCCAAGGGATGCGTACCCTGAAGGTACAAGGTTCGTTGCACTCAGCAGGTCAATTTTTCCCTGGAATTTATCGGTTGAGTCGATATCGCGTACCGTGACCTGGACATGATCGCTTCCGATCAGTTGAGAAAATGAATGCTTGTTCCAGCCGACAACATTATCACCATAGGTAAGGTCAACAAAATGCGGATTGAAGATAACCGCAACATCAATAACCCTGTGGCTTTTTGCCTGTATGATCTTCACCATGGGAATGGTATCGCCGCCGACTTCCCCCATGTAATACACCGCATCGCCCCAAATGGTAAAGCGGTCCATTATGCCGTCAACTATTGCATGGGAGCCGACATCGGAGATCAGCGTATCCAGGTTAAAATCAAACGGGTATTGAAACAGCGAGTCTATCTGCACTTTGGTGGTGTAACCTGGTGACGATGTCCTTAATATATAATTAGTTGCAGGGTTTCTTTTTGAGAGCACAACACCACCGGAAGAAGGCTGGCTGATCCTGAAACCTGCGGAGGTAAAGGGCATATATTTAAAAGATGATGTATGGGTATCGAACCTTGTCCGTAGGATAAAAAGTTTTTGAGCCAGGTTTTTATTATTAAGCGGGAGTGTATGGTTGCCTGAAGGAAGCCTTTTATTAACAGCGGTGGAAATTAATCTTCCCTGCAGGTCATATAAATCTATTTTTACAAACTGGTTTTTTGACAAAGTAAAGGAGATTATGTTATTCCTTATTGTTAGATTATAGTAAGAAGGGTTATGAATAGTATGGCTGATTTCAACAATGGTATCTCCTCCATTACCAAAGGTATAGTATCCGGCTGCATCGGAGAGAGTGTATATATATTTACCTACGTTGGAAATAACGACAACAGCACTGCACAGGGGCACGCCCTGCTGGTTTTTAACATATCCGTTTATGTTTTTAATATCCTGAGCATTAATTGCAATGGCGAAAGCTAATAATAGTGCCGGAATGGATTTTTGAAACAGTGCCATATCTCCCTCCTTTTTCCAAAAATAATGAATAAATTTTATTCAATATAGCATTGTGCAACCTAGTGAATAGTCGCTATTAATATATAATAAGTTCAACATTTGTGTATAATATATTTTAATTATTTCAGAAAAAAACTAAAATATTTATTCGTTTATAGCGAAAAATAGTATATATTAATATCTTGAGTAGTACCCCGGTTTTCAATGGGTAAAAAGAAAGTATAGATATTTTAATTTTGATGTTCTATATTCTATTATACCATGATTCCGTCAATTTTTCCATACTTGGATTACAAACAATACTTAAATGATGTATTTGAATCATTTAAGCGGGTGGACTCTTCGTTTTCCTACCGTAACTTTGCCCGCATGGCAGGTTCAACCTCTCCCAATTTATTACAGCTTATCCATGGCAGGAAACTCAATATCAGCAGTGCCCAGGTTTCATCATTAGCCTCTGCATTAAAGCTCAATAAAAAGGAAGAAAAATACTTTGAAACCATAGTTGCATTTGATCATGCCAAGACCCATCAAGAGAAGGACAAGTATTTCCAGAGGATATTGCTGACACGGGAATACCTTTCAATAAAAACAATAGAAAAGAAGCAGTATGAATATTTTTCCCACTGGTACAACCCGGTTATCCGTGAGTTTGTAACGCACCCTGAATACAAAGATGATCCGGCATGGATCGCTGAGCGTATTGTTCCTTCGGTAACTCTTGGTAAAGTCAAAAAAGGGATTGAACTCTTAGTAACGCTGGATTTGATACGAAGGGGCAGTGATGGTAAGAGCTGGGTTCAGACCAACCGTACGATCAGCACGCCGTCGGAAGTGTTATCAATGGCTATCGTGAAATATCACCGGGATATAATAACACTTGGGCGTGAAGCCATAGAACGTTTCAAATCCCGGGAGCGCGATATTCGCTCGGTTACCATGGGAGTTTCCAAAGAGGGGTTTGTTGAGCTGAAGAAGAGGATGGAATCCTTCTGGAAAGAGATACTTGCATTTGCCGATACAAATGAACGTACCGATCGTATTATGCAGGTTAATTTGCAGCTGTTTCCTCTTTCAAAAAGGAAGGAGAAAAAGAGATGACACCCAGTCGGACAAAATACTGCATGCTCGTTTTCCTGGTTGGTATTGTTATGATACTGTCAAGATGCTCACTGAACGATTCCATGGCCGGGGGCACTGGCGTGGGAAATCCAAGTGGCGCAACCACGGTTTCAATAGTTGCCGATACCGGTTTTGTTATAACAAATGACAATAGAGACGCTTCCGTTTCTCCAGAAAAAATTCTGCTACAGCAGATTCCGATAATGGATATGGATTCCTTGACTTTGCTGGCCTCCTCTATACTCATCACTGTCGAAAGGGTCTATTTTGTCCTTGACGATAAAGAAAACGGGTATGATTTACTGGCCGGCCTTGACGAAACACAATTCTCCTGTGATAAAGAACATATTATCCTTGACGGGCCTTTTGTATTTAATGCCCTGACCGGTTTGTCAACCCCTTCGTTTGACTCCATACAACTGCCTGAAGCAAAATATACCGGTATAAAACTTCATGTTCTGGATAACAGCAGCCTGGAAGGCCATGCAATTGAAGTTGCCGGGACATTTCTGTATAAAGATGCAACACGCACCTTTTCAATAAGAATGGAAGAGGACCTCATTGCATTATTTAAATATAAAGGGCCGGCATTTCAGATAACCAAAGGAGATTCAACAAACTTCCTGCTTGCTCTCAATGCCGATCAGTGGTTACAATATATCAGTGTGAAGAATTACCTGGATAATAATCTCATTGTTTTGGATCAAAACGGCAACCTGATAGTTGACAAGACAACAAATACGAATCCCTATAAAGAATTTAAAAAAGCATTTAAATCCAATATTATTAAATCGGGTATTCTTATTATTATTCCTCTTAATTAGCACTGTCCGGAATGACTGTTTATTACATGAGTTTTTGGCCTGACACTAATTAAGTTGTAACGTTGATTAATTTATAGTAAAATGAAAAGTTGACCTATATAAAGTTGGTTAAAACTGCTGTTTTAAGCTTTAACGTTTTCAATGGGGGCGTATATGAATATGTGGAGAATATTCTTTTCTGTTTCATTGGTTATAGTAATATTTTTTGGATGCTCAAAAGAAAAACCCTCGGGGCCGAATCCCCAGTTTCCAATCATTTCGGGAACGGTGAGAGACGCCTCGGACAGCAGCGCAATCGAAGGCGCCAATGTCATGCTCTATGATGCAAATGCCAACGAGCCTGTTAACAGAATGTTTACCGGTGAGAAAGGCCGCTACGGTTTTGAGGTTGAGGATGGAAACTACTATTTAAAAGTCGAGGCCCTGGGATACTATCCGACTCCTCCAAAAAACGGCGCGCCAATACCGTTTCAGGCTCTCAGTGACGATACTACCTGGCAGGATGTCTATCTGGACGAAAATCCCAATAGCAGTACACTCGGCGGGTTCAGCGGTACGGTAAAGACAGCCGCAGATCAGGGAATTCCCGGCGTTCTTGTGATCGCCGGCTCAGCTTCCGGGGTATATTCGGGGGCAACCGGTTTTGACGGGTACTATGTTTTCTTTAATATTCCCCCCGGCGCATACACGGTCGAATGCCATAAGGCAGGATATATGCAGGACAGTACCGGTATAAACGCCAATGTAACTGCCGGATCAATCACACAAAACATTGATTTTCTGATGAGTGCCGGAACCTTTGGTACCGTGAGCGGCAATGTTTCCTTTGTGGCAGTCAGCAACCCCGACACAGGAATCGACGTAACCATGATACATCCCGAAGCACAGGAGGCTGTTCCTGGCCTGTCAACCTCCATAAATCCCAACAGCGGCGCATATTCCATCACCCATATTCCCTTTGATACCTATATTGTCTGGGCAAGCTACCGAAATGACGGCTATGTCATGGACCCCGACGCCATTCACAAGTTCGGACTCGCCATTGCAACGCTTTCTGCAGCAAACCCGGATACGACCATCAGCTTCAAGGTAACCGGTGCGGTTTATTTAGTTTCTCCCACAAACGCACCTGATTCTGTTTACCCTGTGCCGGTATATACAACAAAACCGACCTTCACCTGGATAAAAACCTCATCCTACGCCTCTGTTAAAGAGTATGTCATTGAGGTTTTCAATAGTAAAGGGGAGGTTATATGGGGAGGTTTTGACAGCAGCGGTGTCATAAAGCACCCCAAGATTGAGCCCGGTGAAACCATGTCAGTGGTTTACAATTTCGACAGCTCGGCAGTTGATTCGCTCCATGTTGGAGAGACATACCGTTGGAAAGTCTATGCG
>JAUXBV010000269.1 GCA_030619215.1 Fibrobacterota bacterium
ATAATAATCCTCCATTATATTAAAATAAGGATTTATAAACCATGAAAACCAATACAATATATTCAATCATGCTATTTATAGTCTGCTCTGTAGTCGCATATAATCCCGTACACGACAGAGAACTCTGTATAATTCTGGCCTTGTCTCTGTGGGGCACAGTGGCACTCTACGTGGCACTGTACAAAAACAGGTATATCAGGGTGCCTAACCATCCGGCTATCCTCTGTGTGCTGTTGTATGGCATCACAGTAACTATAAGCTATCTGTCTACTGTAGGGTCTTCAATGAATTACAGACCTTTTATTACACAAATTATAGGAATCGCTGTATTCTCAGTGGCTTATGCGTTTTTAAACAAATTATATTACTCCCCCATTCAAATATCATTACTACTATCCGGGGTATTCACCGCAGGGTATTTCATGGTATGCTATTATAATGGTGGTATCACCGGGTATTTTAATTTTATTCTATCCCATAAAAATATTGCCGGTATGTTTTGGGGTATGTGTCTATTATCTTCATACCGATTATCATGGAAAAAAAATAAGATACAGTGGTTATATCTCGCGGCACTCATATTTCTGTTCTGGGGAGTTTTCATATCTGCATCACGGGGTGCATTGATATGTACTATTCTACTTTCTTTAGTATATGGCCTGTATACCAAACGTCATATTGTTACACTACTTGCCGCAGTGTTCGTTGTTTTATCGCTGATACCAATAAGTTCGTTTAATCCTACCGGCGCAGGTATTCATATTCTCGTAAAATCAGATGATATCACAAATGGAAGGGTAGGTATAACATGGCCTAAGATGTTAAAGATTGTCAAAGAAAATCCTTTTGTTGGATGTGGAATAGGCAATATGCATGCTCCTGCGGTGCCAAATAATGCAGGACCACATAATATATATCTATTTATTCACTCATGCGGTGGTATATTCGCCCTGTTTTTCTGGCTGTTTCCGGTACTCTATGCACTATTTAAAATTAAAAATACTAATACCATATTCGGGTTTAAAATGGCACTGTGTCTCTACCTGTGCTATGGTTTTTTCTCCGAAATGGCAGCAAATAGTATTGTGTGTATAACTGTTTACTGGACACTAATATCAATACTGTTGCTGAGAGCTGGAACACTGGACATTGTGATTACAATGGATAAATATATTAAGAGATTTATTATAATTATTGCTGTGATAATATCAGTAACCTGTATTAAAAAAGCATTCGATCATTACTATGTGAATATGAGTATCATTTCAGCTAATAGTAAAGACCCGGAGACTGCTGTAAAATTTATAGATTATGCATTGCAGCTTGAACCAAGAAATTATAAAGCCTTGTACATCCGGGGAATCAGTCTTATTAATTGCAGCTATCTCATGCAAGGCTGTGTTGACCTGGAAATATTGGATAGATTGGTACCTGACTTCGCATACACCAGAGTTGTTCTTGATAATTGTTATAAACAGATGGCAGGGGAGATAAAATAAATAACCTCATCTACTCACTACTCACTGGTATAGCTTTACTACCACCTTGTTATTACTGGTGTGAATTGAATACTATAACAGAAAATAAATACATTGTCAAAAATCAAACCTATTCAATGCAATGGTTAAACGATTGCTACTTTGTTGACATTCCAGAACAAAACATGTTTCTGTATTGGAAACTAATTGAAAGTGAATATATGATTTGGTACACTGAGCTTTACACTGTCACAAGAAACAACTATTCTGGTGAATGTACATGGAAGAAAATATCACCTCAATGATATTTCTTTCATACCTTTGCTAAGAGACTGTGCTGTATTGTCCGGTTTAAATAATATTTTCTTTTCGCCTGATTGCGTAGGTTTTTTCCACGGTCTATTTTTTATGTATGCAAAGTACATTCTTGCATTATCACAAGGGTCTTTATACATCTCAGATTCAACCTCTAACCCCTTGTTTTTCTCATCAGGTACCCAATGGTGCCTTGCAAATGATCTTCTCGTATTACGGCACCAGGGAGCTATTAAAAACTGTGGTTCCCGCAATTCTGCCGGTAGGTTAGTATCGTATTTCATTAACTCCCTGATATAATCCCTCTGGTTTTTTATCCTTTCAATCTTTGGGTGCTCCCAAATAATATCATACGGTTGATACTCCATACGTATACCATCTGTTTTTTTTGTAAAATCATTATCACTATTTTTGCTAAATCTAGGGTCTATCACCCTACCCATGATATTTATACCGTAACTCGTACCATCTAATATCTTAATTATCTGAGAAATATCTTTGGGTGTCAGATTGCATTGCACCGTATGTCTTCTCTCATCATAATAACCCTTTAACGTATTAAATGTGGGCCATTCGTTATAACAAATATGGGTAGTCAAACCTCTACTATTTAGAGGACCGAAAGCCCACCATGATATGAACGGATAGTATTTATCGTGTGGGTCCATTACACAGTATGCATTCCATAACTTTGTGTAATCTGCATCCAATTCAAAGTTGCGTACATGCACTCCATTGTCCTCATAATCCGGATATATCTTACCGGACCTTCCAATATTTTTACCCTCTACTCTTGCCGGGCGCTGATCAAGTGCAATTGTTGATATATAATTTTCAATTTCTTCGTCCGTTTGCAGTCCACGTTTTGTACCTTTTGAATTCAATGTGCCTGAAGTAACAGAGTTTTCCCATAGAGTTGCATGTACTTTTAATACCTTTGCTCCCTTATCCTTCAAATCATCCAATATATCAAGCATGGGACCTGCGCCCTCCGGGGTGTGTGTAATAAGTAATATTCCACCCTTACTGAATCTGGATGTGATAGGGGTCATTAGTTCAGCCTTTGCAGGCTCATCAATCCACTGTACTGAAATCAATGGGCCTTCAAACTCTTTAGGCTGCTGCTCAAAGGTGAGTATGTCACCCCACCACCCATTCTTCATCTCATATTTACAGGTGTATGTTTTCCCTTCCTTTGCGGTATGGTACAACCCTTGCGGCCACCACTTATTTATTTCTTCCTTAATCGGCCCCGAGTCTCCGGTATTAGTCGCGGTACCAATAATTCTGAATCGTTTAATTTGATCGCCTTGCCTTGTCAATTTACCTTCAGCATCATACTCAGTATTATAATAAGGCCAATCTTTATAAGCCGGGTAATCAAAATATTCTTTATCACAATCCCATATAATATTTCGGAGTATCACAGCAGCAATTGCAGTTTTACCCAATTTGTTTGCACACTGGACGTTGATTATAATAGTTTGGCCAGCTTTAGCTATTCTTCCTATGTGTATTATGGCAGGTTCCAATGCTCCGGTAGGTATAAACTCACGCATCTCCCTGGAGGCAACAGTTTTTTCCAAACCATCACACAGTTGATTGATCATTTGTGTGGCACTAACCTTGTTCTTCACTACTACTAACCTCTAACATTTTGGCGCGGAATTGTGATAGTATGTTGATTCTATCTTCAACAGGTACATATTTTAAAATAAACTGAGCCATTAATTCGTTGATGTTTGTAACTATTACATGCACATTTATATCATGTGTGACCGCTGCCCGGTTAGGCGCATACTTATCTGAGAGTTTCAGTAGTGCGCTCATTTGGTTTTTTTCAAGGTGGGGATGGGGCATTTTAATTGAGTGGGCCACTCCACATTTAGAACATACTATATCATGGTTTTCCTTACAGGAAGGACACTTAACCTGATCAATCGATTCAACTGATTCCCTTAGTGCTATTTTCAACAACCCCTCATACACCAACAATGGGGCAATCGCTACACCTTTTGGTATTGGTTCGCCGGGATGCAATCTTTTCCAATCATCCTCTGCACTTTTAGAAATCCATGCCGTAACCTTACGAAAATCCATAAAAGTTTTTGGTAGGGTTTTACCATCAGCGGCATAATCGCTTGCGATTTCTATGGCATCTCTTTCACGCTCTGCAATACCCTGATTACTGCGTTGTAACCTTGCTTTCTCACCACGTTTTTGTTTTGAGGATTTCCAATTTGGATCATGCGGCATGTATATTATTCTCCTATGGGAGTTGAGTATAACGGATTATTAATAATGCGGAAACCTCCCGCTAAGATGTTTTAATTTAGTTCTCCTGCTCCTGTTTTCCATGCGTTGTACCGTTTAGTTGCCCTATCAATCTGTTCAACAGTTGACAATTCCTGTAACATAAACGAATTATATTGTATAGAATGCCTCAATGGGGCGACTTCGGGTTCAATTCTTTTATCAATCTCAGGCAGTATAATTTTAGCCCATAGCATCCCGATAATAACACTTGAGGCTATTATGATACCGAGTACCCTGGAAACTTTTAGCAGGGTATCATTGTTTTTTTTAACAGTCATCACTCCCCCTCTGGAATAGGTGAATTAACATACACCTGTATGGTCAATTGCTTAATCAATATAAAGTGTATTTTGTCTTTCAATAACAATCCGTCACCCTGTAAACCAATGCACCCTGCTGTGCCATTTCCCCGTCTACCCCACCCCTTGCCGTTACCGTCTGGATGTATTAGATAATGTGACTTTTCCCCGGCTGGTGTCCATAAGCGTACCTTCCAACCTAAATTATCTACATCCCATATCATTCCATTTTCAGTTGTTAGTTCAGGCTCATCATGTATGGACCATATCCCAGGTTGTATTTCATTGATCAGCCCCACATTCTTTTTAATCGAGCCTGTCCGGGACGGTATTTCAATGGGCAAAAGACTGTCATTATGGAGCGTTAAGGGTCCTTTTCCGTTTTCATCATACCTGAATTCAATGTACCACTGTTTCATTCTGTCACCGTTATTTTACAATTTCTGTTAAGATTATACTTTGCCGAATCGTTAGTGACTAGATAGCTTTCCCCCCGAGAAGTAACTAAAATATCGTGGTTCGGTAGCTTCGTATGAAGGTAGTCGTATACTGAATCTGCACGGCGTATGCCTAACCGCAGGTTATAGTCATCGGTTCCAAGTGGACAACACCCCCCCTCAAGGAGTATCTGGCAATCAGGGTGGTTCGCTACCCTCTCAACGAGCAGGCTTAAAACGCCTTGCCACTTGGTTTTTACGTATGATTTGTCAAAGTCAAAATATACAATGTCAGTGAGGTACAATTTTTCCTTAATCACTACTTGCCCAACAATATTAAGCTCCATTGGTTCCGGTATCTTTGGTACGATATTACACTCTTCAACAGGATCACCGAAAGTATTTGGCTTAATGAGTTCCTTTTTGCTACAGCTACCCAATATAAAAAACAATAATAATAAGACTACCTTTTTTGGTGCTGATTTTCCGTGTTTTACATTCTTAATTATGGGGCCTATTATCATATCCAATAGAATATCATCCCATTTGAATGGAGTTATTTTTACCACTTTTTCCAACAACATGAATCCGGCCAGAATAAGACCATAATTTTCACCGCACCATTTTAGTAGCTCTTCCACAAAAACCTCCCTTTAGAGTTTATAATTTACCCGGAAATGTTATTTTTGATTTTCCGAGTTCTTCTTCAAATTCATTTGTACCTGTAATACCCCTTGCAACACCTTTGCCTATTGAGCCTGGTTTAAATGTCCGTGTAGATGCTTTTACAAAATCAATAGGAGCACCAGCAACACCCTTAATACCCCTGCCTATACCACGTTCAATTGC